>JBDTEF010000342.1:0-9625 GCA_039922615.1 Ginsengibacter sp. | reverse complement strand
CAGCAGCAATTTGAACGTATATTTTGCTTTTTAAGTAGTTGGCTTCAGCATCATTCGGCGATTTGGCAAGTACACCTTCGATTTCCGTTTTTGCTTTATCCAACTGCTTGGCCTCAAGATAAGATTCTGCTTTTTTTGTTGTTTGCCCAAATGATAAAGAAACAAAACATGTAAACAGAACCGGAAAAACTATTTTTCTCATTTTTTCTTTTTTTTGTTTAAAATATAGGTTTATAAATTGTCATCAGTTTCATTTTCATCGGAAGATGATTCATCTTCACTTTCATCTTCTGTTATTTCATCCTCTTCCTCTTCATCGTCAACCATTTCCGGCTCTTCGTTCATGTCTGAAATTTCCGGTGATTCCCCATCAATCTCTACGCTCAGACTTATATTTTCATCTGAAATTTCATCATTCTTTACATCTTCATCTACTTCTCTTTCATTGATATTTGTGATCGCAGCTATTTCGTCACCTTCATCTATTTTTATCAATTTTACACCTTGTGCAGATCTGCCCATTTCCCTGATAGACGCAATTGAAGTACGAATAGTTACGCCTGATTTACAGGTTATCATTAAATCCTGCGTTTCATTAACATTTAAGAGGCCAATTAACTTACCTGTCTTTTCTGTTACATTGATTGTCTTCACGCCTTTACCTCCTCTGTTTGTGATCCTGTATTCGGCTACAGCTGTACGTTTGCCGTAACCTTTGGCGCTTACAACCAATACACTTACCGCCGGGTCATCTACATTTACACAAATCATACCAATGACCTCATCGATATCAGGATTGATTGTAATTCCATTCACGCCGATTGCGCCTCTGCCAGTTGGCCTTACTTTTACTTCAGGGAATCTGATAGCACGACCACTTTTGATAGCCATCATAATATTATGATTTCCATCAGTTAAGCATGCATCTAACAACTGATCTCCTTCATTAATGGTAATCGCATTAATTCCATTTTGTCTTGGCCTTGAAAAGTCAGAAACTCTTGTCTTCTTGATAATTCCTTTACGTGTACATAAAACGATAAAGTTATTATTTATATATTCTTCATCCTGGAGATTTTTGATGGTAATGATCGTACGAATTTTATCGTCAGGGGGTATCTGAATTAAATTCTGAATCGCTCTTCCTTTACTGGTCTTTTCACCTTCAGTAATCTCATATACTTTCAACCAAAAACATTTTCCTTTTTCAGTAAAGAATAATAAAGTATGGTGGGTGGAAGCAATAAATAATTTCTCAATGTAATCCTCTTCCCTCGTTTTGCTTCCGCGTGCACCTCTTCCGCCACGTCTTTGCTGACGGTATTCCGTAGCTGATGTTCTTTTAATATAGCCTAAATTAGAAATGGTTACCACCACATCTTCTTCTTCGATGAAATCTTCCATGCTCATTTCATCTGCCAAATACTGAATCTCCGTTTTACGCTCATCCCCAAATTTTTCCTTTATTTCAAGTATCTCGTCTTTAATTATTTGAAAACGCAATCCTTCATCATTCAATATTTCATTCAACCTGGCGATTGTTTTCATGATTTCATTGTGTTCTTCACGAATTTTATCCCTCTCCATCCCTGTAAGGCGTTGTAACCTTAATTCCAATACTGCTTTTGCCTGTATTTCACTCATCTGGAAATTGGCCATCAATCCTTCCTTGGCAATATCCGGCGTGGCAGAATTGCGAATAAGTGCAATTACTTCATCCAGGTGGTCCAGCGCAATTAAAAAACCTTCTAAAATATGGGCTCTTTCTTCGGCTTTTTTCAATTCAAATTTTGTTCTCCTGACAACCACCTCATGTCGGAAATCTACAAATTCCCGTATAAGATCTTTGATATTGAGTATCTGCGGACGGCCTTTTACCAGGGCAACATTATTAATTCCAAAGGAAGTTTGTAATTCTGTATGTTTATATAAGTGATTGATAACTACTTGAGAAATCACATCCTTCTTTAATTCTACTACAACCCTTGTTCCTTCCTTATTATTACTCTCATTGTTCACATCGGATACACCTTCAATAATTTTATCATTCACTAAATGCCCGATTTTCTGAGTAAGGGCATCTCTATTTACCTGGTAAGGCACTTCAGTAATGATAATTTTTTCCCTTCCCGTTTTCGAAACTTCTATGGTCACTTTACCTCGAAGTACTACTCGCCCACGGCCGGTATACATTCCCTGCTTTACACCTTCGTATCCGAAAATAATACCACCTGTAGGGAAATCCGGTGCTTTCACAATTTTTATCAATTCATCAATGGTGATTTCCCTGTTTTCTATAAAAGCAATACAAGCATCCGATACTTCATTCAGATTATGCGGAAGCATGTTGGTCGCCATTCCCACCGCTATACCACTTGATCCGTTCAATAATAATTGAGGAATACGTGTTGGTAATACTGTTGGTTCTTTTAATGTATCATCATAATTCAACGAGAAATCAATAGTATCTTTTTCAATATCCATCAACATCGCTTCAGCGATTTTTTGCAGCCTGATCTCAGTATAACGCATGGCTGCCGGCTCATCTCCATCCTGGCTACCAAAATTACCCTGGCCATCTACCAGGGTATAGCGCATGCTCCAATCCTGCGCCATACGCACGATAGTTCCGTAAATGGACGAATCACCATGCGGGTGAAATTTACCCATCACATCTCCGACTATTCTTGCTGATTTTTTATGGGGTTTATTGAACGTATTTCCCATTTCATTCATGCCGAAAAGTATCCTGCGATGGACGGGTTTCAGGCCATCCCTGGCATCAGGAAGCGCACGGCCAACAATTACACTCATTGAATAATCAATGTAAGCGGACTTCATCTGATCTTCAATGTTTACCGGAATAATTCTTCCCCTTGGAGAATCATTTTCCGGTAATTCTTCTACTGTATTTTCCATATTTTTAAGCTATTTGCAAATATACTTTTTAAAGTGCGTTTTCCCTAATAAACGTACTTTTTTTGCATATAAATTTTGAAGTAATTTTGACCGACTTTTGAGAAAATTAAAAAGCAACTATTTTACCCTTAAAATACCGTTATAATAAAAACGAAAGACACTTAATTGCGTAAACGGTATCTTTCAAAAAAAATTACGATGAAAAAGATAGTATTATTTGGTGCCGGCAAATCAGCCACCGTTTTGATCGATTACTTAGGAAAATGTAGTGATGAAAATAACTGGGAATTGATTGTTTGCGACTCCAACCTTGAAGCAGCAATGGCTAAAACCGCTAAATATTCTTCTGCCAAAGCAGTTTCGATTGATGTGAGTGTGGAAGAGTCCCGGCAAAATTTGATTGAGCAGGCAGATATTGTTATCTCAATGTTACCCCCTGCCCTGCACTTTCTGGTTGCAAAAGACTGTGTCCTGTTTTCGAAAAATTTGTTGACAGCGTCCTACCTGGATGAAAAAATTCAATCACTAAAAAAGGATATTGACGAAAAAGGATTATTGTTTTTAGGAGAAATGGGATTGGATCCCGGTATCGATCACATGAGCGCGATGAAACTTATCAATGAAATTGACAACAAAGGTGGAAAAATTATTTCATTTAAATCACATTGTGGCGGCCTGGTATCACCTGAAGATGATGACAATCCATGGCATTATAAAGTGACCTGGAACCCGGCAAATGTAGTACGGGCGGGAAGTTCGGGCGCTGTTTTTCTGCTGAATAATAAAATGGAAGAAATTGCTTATGAAAATATTTTTAAGGATGATAATAATATTGTAGATATTCCTTCATTATTTCCTTTTGCATGGTATGCGAACCGTGATTCTCTCTCCTACATTGATACGTATCATTTGCAAGGCATTGCTACTTTCATCAGGACTACACTAAGATATCCCTCCTTTTGTACTGGATGGAACAAATTTGTCAACATGGAATTAACCGATAATTCAGATTATGAACTGATCAAAAACTGTAAAACATTCGCCCAATGGTTTAAAATTAAAAAAGATAACGCAGTTTTAAAAGTTGAAAACGATTGGAATGAAGAAAGCTGGATGAATGAAAATTTCGTTGAACAAATCGATTTTCTTGAGCTTAGGAAGGATGTTGAGATACCTTTCCCTGTAACCAGCTCTGCGGCAATACTTCAATATTTACTGGAAAAGAATCTCGTAATGAAACCACATGATAAGGATATGATCATCATGTTACATGAGATAGAATATTTGCAGAATAATGAAAAGAAGCATGTAAAAAGTTGCCTTATTGTAAAAGGGGAAGACCAAATGCATACAGCAATGGCTAAAACAGTAGGATTGCCACTAGGTATAGCTGCCAAACTTATTTTACAGAATAAGATTAATCTAAAAGGGCTTCATATTCCCGTTGTTCCTGAAATATATTCGCCTGTTTTAAAGGAGTTGGAAAGCAACGGTGTAAAGTTTTTTGAAGAATAACGTAGGAATTGAATTATCAGATCTAAAGAAATCCTGGTAAAAATTCACTGCAACAAAAAAATTTTTAGAGATAAAAAAAAACGGAATGCCATTAGTGGCATTCCGTTCGATATTGATGTACAAATTATTTTATTGTTTTTCAGCTTCTTTTTGAGCATCAGCTTTCATTTGATCATTTGCCGTAATGATAAATTCTACTCTCCTGTTTTGAGCCTGACCTTCAGGTGTATCATTACTATAAGCAGGGGCAGATTCACCAAAACCTTTTGTGGTAATTCTTGATGCGATAATGCCGTTTGCTTTTAAATAATCGGCAACAGCGCTTGCACGTCTTTCGCTAAGACCCATATTATATTCATCAGTTCCACGGCTATCAGTATGGCCCTGGATCTCAATATTTGTATTTGGGTATTTATTTAGAACAGCAACTAACTTATCTAAATTCATTTTTGCTGCATCACCTATATCAGATTTAGAAAAAGAAAATAATATTTTTTCATTAAATTCTACTTTGATACCTTCTTCTACCCTTTCCACTTTTGCTCCCGGGATATCGTTCTTTATTTGTTCAGCTTGTTTATCCATATCACGTCCTATTATAGATCCTGCGGCACCACCTACGATTGCGCCAATGATAGTTCCAAGTGTTTTATTACCAACAGCACCACCAATGATTCTGCCGCCTACTGCGCCTGCAGTACCACCTATTGCTGCACCTTTTTGTGTTCTTGTTGCATTACATCCCATTGCTACAAAAGCGATCATAGCCAGGCCAAAAATTGAGTTTTTTAAATGTTTCATTCCTTAAATATTTAGTTTGCAGGGTATTATTCAAACATTGTACCAAATAAAAACCGAGGTTATAATGTGAATTATAACGCTTGTAAATCCATAATAATTATACAAGTAGGATGTTTTGAAAAAATTAATAACAATCTTTATAACAACACATCTCAAAAAAATTCCGCAACTTTTTTACTTATTAAATTGAATATAGAAGTTTGTTTTAATTATTTAAGTTTTACCATGCACAATACATCGTCCAATCCTTTGTACCATTCTATGCAATAACCATTTGGATCAATATCTGGAACTGTGATTAATTTGTCAAATGCTTTCATAATATCCGAAATATCATCCCTGAAATTTTTTATTGTAATAACAATATATTCACCTTTCGGAATTGTAAATTCTGCTAAATGATGCTTTCTTAAATCATCTTTTTTTAATTCTTCTGCGGCCGCTTTATAAACTATTTTGCCATTTTCGGGGCGGGAAATTCCAAAAGTTTTTCTTTCCGGTGAAAATTGATTTAACGAGTGCATCTTTTGATGTGCTTCCATTACGCCACCAGGAAATGATTCAGCTTGAATATAAAACAGTTTTATGTCCGTTTCTATTGTTATGTGATCCATATTATAAATTTTATTTTATTAATTTTTTAAATTAATATATTGTTGAAAGGCTACTTTTGGTTTAAACATTTCTGAATCAAATCACCGACCGCCACCTTTAGTAAAAAGATAAGATTTTTTTGTCACAGACATAACTGCAAAATCTTATGTTGCAAGATCCCATTAATTGTTGCTCGTGTTTCGTAATTCTGAAAGTCTTTATTTCCTTCTTTAAATAGAGTTAGCCAAAGAGAAGATTATGGTAGTAATTTTTAATTTGCGCTTGTCCAACAGAAAAAACTTTATTGGTCAATTTTCTTTTAAAAAATCAATCCCCGGAAAACTATTTTTCAACTCTTCTATTTTTTGTGACAACCCCAATTTAAATGCCTTATGGCTTTCACTTTCCTCAAATAGCGGGCGGTGATTTATCATCCTGTTAATTGATTCAACTTCCTTTTTTAGTGTCATTGTCTCGTTATCAAAAAACGAATCGCAAAATTTTTCAAATACAAATTCCGTAGCGGAATTATTTGGATGCACCAGGTCTTCTTTATAAAACCGGTAATCACGCAGCACTTCAGTTACCAATTCGTAGGAAGGAAAATAATAGGTGTTGTGGGTTTTGGAAATTATATAATGGACTGCTTCAATCAACCGCGCTTTACTCTGCATATTTTCAACTACGCCATCGCGTACATGCTTTACAGGACTGATTGTAAATATGATCTTTAAACGGGGATTAAATATGTTTAATTTTTCAACTAAATCTAAAAATTCATTTTCTATTTCTGAAATTTCAAGTAATCTTTTCTCGAAATTTTCCGGTGGAATCTTATGGCAATTGGCTACAATTTCGCCGGAGCTTTTTATTTGATAACTGAATGCAGTACCAAATGTAATGATCAGCTCATCTGCCTGTTTTAAAAAATGATGGGCATTATTTTGAGATCGATTTATTTTTTCTACAACAGAAACCTTTTCTATTCCGGAAAAAGAAGAATGATGTTGCAGACTATGATACACGCCATCAACACTGACAAGTTCATCTTCAGTGTAAACGTGGTTTTGAATGTATGAATTAATTGATTTTTCAATACTCAAAGGATTGTACAAAATACCGTTTGGATTTTGTAATACATTGAATTTTAATGATGCCATCCTATCTCCTATTTCCCGTGAAAAACAAGAACCAATTAATAATATTTTACTATTATAGGAAATGTTGAAAGGGAATTTTGAAATGGTAAATGGCAATAAGAAATCCATTAAACAAAAATTTTAGCAGCCATTTGCGAGGCAGTTTTTAACGCAGCTTCATTTAAATTACTGAGAAAACCTTTTTCCTGGAAATAAGGGATCATTAATTCGGAATCCATATTGCCAACCAATTCATCATCTGCCATCGGACAACCACCAATGCCTTTTAATGCACCATCAAAACGGTAGCAACCATTCTCTAAGGCTGCTTGTGTTTTTTCTTTCCATTGAAAATGACTGGAATGCAGATGTACGCCTGTTTCCACGTTTGGAAAAGTTTGTATTACATTTCTTACAATTGATGAAATATCAATAGGTTTTGCAAGGCCAACCGTGTCGGCCAAAGAAAAAATCGTTACGCCTTCTTCTATAATTTTTTCAATCCACTCCGTAACAATTCCGGGATGATGATCATCGCCATAAGGATTTCCAAATGCCATTGAAATATATACCACCATTTGCTTATTGTGCCTCACGCAAATGTTATTTATTTCCCTGACTCTTACCAGTGATTCCTGGATGGTACTGTTTGTATTTCTCATTTGGAATTCATGAGAAATCGAAAATGGAAAGCCCAGGTAATCAATTTTTTCAAATGTCGCGGCCTCCTCTGCCCCTCTTTTATTGGCAATAATGGCGAGCAATTTACTTTTACTTCCTTCTAAATCCAGACCCTCGATAACCATTTTTGTATCTGCCATTTGTGGAATGGCTTTCGGCGATACAAAACTTCCAAAATCAATCGTATCGAACCCGACTTTTAATAATTGATTGATGTACTCAATTTTTGTTTCGGTAGGAATAAAATGCTTCCATCCCTGCATGGCGTCGCGTGGACATTCAACCAATTTGATGTCATTAAAACCATTCTGCAACGCTGTAGAATTATTTGTTCCAGGTTGATTTAAAATGCCTTTTTCAAAATCTTCCATTATTTAAACATCAATTAAATTTAAAAAAAATGATTTCTGAAATTAGGATTGAGTAAATCGCTGCTTCATTGCTTCATATAAAATCATGCCGGCTGCGACCGATACATTTAAAGATTCAAAATCTTTGTGCATGGGAATCTTAAATTTTTCATCACATAATTTGTACAAAGATGGCTGAATGCCTTTATCCTCACTTCCCATAATAATCGCGCAAGGTTCCTGGAATTTGATATCATATACATTTTCCGTTGCTGTCATCTCACTTGCAAATACCTTTATGCCATTGAGGTGTAAGTCTTCAATGGCCTGGTGCAAGGTTTTGACGCGGCAAATGGCCATATTTTCCAATGCGCCGGCAGAAGTGGTAATAGCATCTTCACCTAATACGCCTACTCCTTTTTCAGGGATAATAATCGCATGAACACCGCAGCAGTAAGCAGTTCTGGCTAAGCCACCAATATTCCTGATGTCAGTAATTCCATCCAAAAGCAGGAACAATGGCGTCTCGCCATTTTCCACTACAAATGAAATAATATCCTGTAAATTCTGGTATTTTATTTTTGACTTCAGGGCAATAACCCCATTGTGATTTTCTACATTAAAATTTCTTAATTTCTCAAAGGGAACTTTACTCACCGGGATTTCTGCTTCTGCTGCGATCCTCTTCAGTTCTACAGATTCAGGAGAATTTACCGTATCCTGTAAATAAATTCTTTCTAATTGTTCTCCTGCTTCTATTGCTGAAATAATGGATTTAAATCCTGCAATTAATAGGCTTTTCTTTGGTCTGTGTTGTTGGGTAAATGGTCTGTTGGGTCTCACGTAGATCGATGTAATTTTTAAAATATACTTTCAGAATTGGCAAAGATAAAGTATAAGTGGGATGTAAGAAGTAAGATGTGAAATGTTAGATCTAACATGTGAAAAGGAAAAAAGATAAGGATTTAAAAAGTCGGTCATTTAATAATTGTAAGGAAAGAAGCAAGGATAATCTGCGGGGTAAATTGCTATAACTAAATCAGGTAATTTTGAAAAAAAAGTCATGCCCGGTTCTCAACAAAATTTTAGCATTCAACAGGAATTGGTAAACAGCATTATTCATGGCTTTGGAATTATTTTCGGCATTGTCAGTATTCCAATATTAATCGCATTTGCCATCAAAAGTAATAATATATCAGGGGTGATCGGAGCAGCCATTTACGGATTTTGTTTCTTACAATTATTTACTTTTTCAACACTCTATCACGGGTTCCAACATTCGCAGGCAAAGAGAGTATTTGAAATTTTGGATCATATCAGTATCTATTTTTTAATTTCCGGCACTTATACACCATTCTTATTAATCTATATGAAAAATACTTTTGGTATTACTTTATTGGTTGTGTTATGGAGCCTGACAGCATTGGGAATAATTTTCAAAATCTTTTTCACCGGGAAATGGAATCTTATTTCCACAATTGTATATGTAGCGATGGGTTGTATTTTATTGGTTGGTGGAAGTACTTTTTTTAAAATGATTCCTTCTGATGTAATGACGATGATTTTAATTGGAGGAGCCCTTTATCTTTTGGGTGTTATTTTTTATCTCTGGGAAAAATATCCTTT
>JBDTEF010000341.1:0-5387 GCA_039922615.1 Ginsengibacter sp. | reverse complement strand
AGTCGTTTCGATGGCAGGCAATTTATAAACTACGGCATTAACGATGGAGTGCCATCTATTTCAAGTTATATCTGCTTCCAGGATTCGCAATTACGTTTGTGGGTTGGCACCCGTTCAGGTATAGCTCAATTCAGGAACGAACGGTTTGTCTCATATCCTACGAGTGATAACAAAAGCAATCTTTATATTTTTAGTATAACCGAAACAAAAGAAAAGAAAGTATGGGCGTTAACCGGCAATGGAATTTATGAATTTACAGGCACTCAATGGAAAAAGATAACGCTTTATCCCGGGTTTGAAAATAACGCCTGCAGGAATATTATTGAAAAGGATGGTTGTATGTATGTCAACTATGGAATAGCTATCGCTTACAGGAATAAAAACCAGCATTGGACGTTGCTGACTGCGAATCAGCAATACGGATCTTTGTTTAATAAATTGGAATTATATGAAAATGAGATTTGGGTAAGTACTGGAGATAATATTTACAAAATCAGCAATAATCAATTATATCCACTTTATAATAAAGGCTTTAATTCAAAGGGGTATTTTGATTATTTTGTAGACACGCATAAACGTCTTTGGCTCGCCGGAAATGGTTATTTAAAAGTATCCGGAGCAGGTGATTGGAACCATCTTACACAAGTAGGTAATCAATATCATTATTCCAATATTTATGAAGACAATAATAGCAATACCTGGGTAGGAACTGACGAAGGTTTAATTGAATTAAAGGACGTTTCCTATACAGATATAATAGCACAAAGTTGTGTTCGCCCTAAGGATATTTATAATATCATCGCACTTCACAAGAATGAAATATTAATATCATCCAATGGCTTAAAGATGTATGCTAACAATCATTTTAATAAAATTTCTCCTCCCCTTACAACTGTTGATCCGGATTATAATAAAGATCCTGTAGATGCTTATGCTTTTGAGGATTCTACCTTATGGCTGGGAACCCGGTTTAATAAATTGCTAAGTTTCGATGGTAAAACTTTAAGTGATCATTCTGATTTATTACAGGTGAGTCATAATGGGAATTACTATAGTATGGCATACATTAAAAGCAGAAAGCTTCTTTTCATTTGTGCCGATTCTACCTTATTTGTCGGTAACCAATCCGGGTTTTCGGTTTTTACTCCACGCAATATGCCACTGCCAAAGGGGAATACGACCCTGATTCATTTGCTACCCAATAATATTTTATTGCTGTTTATTGAAGGTAAAGGAGCCTATGGCATCGATTCTGCCAATAATATTTTTCCATTAAATAAGGAATTAAAAATAGATGCCGGTAACCAGGAGAATAAAAAAGGAATTATTTTTTATGACGATAATCTGGGACATTTTTGGATCTCTTTTCCCGGGTTCGGAATCGAAGAATATGGCTTTGCAAAAAATAAAATTCCTGTTCTACAAGCTCATTTTGCTGTTAGTAATGGCTTACAAAGTAATCATGTAATGAGCATGACAAGCGATGGTCAAAACCGGATGTGGATTGCCACTAACAAGGGTATTGATATTTTACAATTAAACAAAAATGGTGAATGGGAAATTTTCAATTTTGCTAAAACGGAAGAACTGGGTATTAAGCAGGCAGAATTTGAAAAGCTGATCACAGACAAAAAGGGCGATGTATGGTTTTCATCACCTGAAAATATGTTTCGGTTTAATATTGATTCTATCAGTCTTACAAAAAAACCACCTCTGGTAATAATAGAAAAGATTTCGCTTGAGTTTAAGGAAACGAACTGGCATAAATTAACTGATTCATTATACAGTTATTACCAATTGCCCTGGCAGCCGGTATTACACTATAACCAGAATTCCCTGGGGATTTCTTTTAATGCGACAGATCTTTCAACTGCATCTCCTCTGCCTGAATATTCCTATAAATTATTACCATTTGACACTGCATGGAGTATTCCTTCCAAATCAAAATTTGTATCGCTGGCAGAATTACCGGCTGGCAAATATCAATTTCTGGTAAAGGCAAAGGACAGGGCGTCTGGCTGGAGCGCTCCTGCACTTTTTAGCTTCATCATAAAACCACCTTTTTGGAATCTATGGTGGTTCAAACTCCTGGTAATTGCTTTAACAGCATTCATCATCATCAGGCTTTTTATGGCAAGAATAGCAAGAATAAAAAATGATGCGGATCTGGCAACCCAATTAAGAGAATTAGAAATGAAGGCATTGAAAGCGCAGATGAATCCACACTTTGTTTTCAATGCTATTAATTCTATCCAGGCATTGGTAGCAAATGATAAAAAGACAGAAGCCATTCACTATATCGGATCATTCTCCCGGCTATTGCGCCAGGTATTTGATAATTCTGAAAACGATTTGATAAGCCTTGATAAAGAATTAGAAACAGTAGGGTTGTACATTCAGCTTGAAACACTAAGACTGGATATGGAATTGCATTACAGCAAAAATATTGAGGATCATGTGATTACTGAACATGAAAAAATACCTCCGTTGTTATTTCAACCTTTTGTAGAAAATGCATTATGGCATGGCCTTAGTTTTAAAGAAGGCAGAAAAGAGATTTCCATAAACATTTATGTGAAGGATCAATGGCTGCTTTGCGATATTATCGACAATGGTATAGGCCGCGCAAAAGCATTGGAATTAAAAGAAAATTCTACAATCATTCATTTATCAAAAGGTCTGCAAATAACCAGGAAAAGATTAATTGATTTTAACGGAAATACTACCGTTACGCCGTTTGAGTTCACAGATCTTTTTGACGAAAATAATAAACCTTGCGGTACCTCAGTTACGCTGCACATCAGGCGTAAAAGAACTGCTTCCTGATCTTCCTTCAATAAATAAATGAAGTACATTTAATTTGGTTTTGCCCCTCTCCGCTAAATAGCCACAAACCAAAAGAGGCAACTGTGTATTTTTAATTATGGATTTTTTTTTTGGTCTGCTGATCTTATTAATTATAATAATTGCCGGCATTTTTTGGAGTCCAATCATTCATTGGTTATTCCCAAAAAAAAATAAAAGCAAAAGTTAGAACCTGTTTAATCAGCATCCCCAATGAAAGATAAAAAAGACTGCATTCAATTGTAATTTATTTCAAAACAAAGGCAATTTGTAATAGTAATAAATGCATTATCAACTATAAAAAAAATAACAATGAAAACAAAAAATCTACTGCTGCCTGGTATCGCAATACTAAGCACACTTTTCTTTACAGCATGTACAAAAGATCACGATGATCTATGTAATGGCAATGAAACAATTGTAACCACCACCAAAGTTTTTGCGACCGGTTTCAATAATCCCCGGGGATTAAAATTTGGACCCGATGGTTACCTCTATGTTGCAGAAGGAGGAATCGGAGGAAGCAATTCTTCAACTGCCTGCACACAAGTGCCACCTCCTATTGGCCCTTACACTGGCAGTGCAACCGGCAGTCGTATTTCGCGTGTGGATCATTCCGGTAATGTATCAACATGGGTAGATAATCTTCCCTCAAGCCAAACAGCTGCCGCCGGCGGTAGCTTCGTATCCGGTGTAGGAGATATCGCATTTGTTGGAAATACGCTATACGCAGTGATGTCCGGGGCCGGATGTTCCCATGGAGTTCCATCGATGCCGAACGGAGTTTTAAAAATAAATAGTGACAGATCATGGAACATGATTGCTAACCTGAGTGAGTATCAAATGACTCATCCTGTTGCAAAGCCAGAGCCGGATGACTTTGAGCCGGATGGCACCTGGTATAGTATGGAAAATGTTAATGGCAGCTTATATGCTGTAGAACCCAACCATGGTGAATTGGATAAAATAACACTCAATGGACAAATCAGTCGTGTTTGCGATATTTCTGCAAGCCAGGGCCATGTGGTTCCTACTGTGCTGGCCTATCATTATGGAAATTTCTATGTAGGAAACCTGGGGCTCTTTGGTGACCCTGCCAACAGTTCTAATGTTTATAAAATTAAACCAAATGGTGAGATAAGTATTTTCGCTACAGGCTTTAAATTGGTGCTTGGTCTTACGTTCGATAACCTCGGCGCAATGTATGTTTTGGAAACTACTACCCAAAATGCCTTTCCTACACCTGGTACCGGTGATGTAGTCAGGATAGATGACTCCGGTACCCGGCAGATAGTGGTATCTGGCCTTAACTTACCCACCGGCATGACCTTTGGCCCTGATAATAAATTATATATTTCCAACTGGGGATTTGGCATGCCACCAGTCGGTGGTGGACAAATATTACAGGTAACATTTGCTTGTGATAAGATTCAGGGTGATAAGAAACTTTAGGTGGGACTCCGGAAATTACCACCGATCCATTCTTTTTAATCGGGAGCATTTCAAATTGTCGTTTATGATTTCTGTCAGTGAAGCCGCTTACCGGGGGCTGACCATGGTTTGTGTCTCCACGAAACATTAGGAGGCTGCGACAAATTGAAATGCACCTTTTTTAAACGTTTGAGCATCGAAAGCTATCACATTTTTCCAGGGAAGGAGATTTTCTGGTATGAGGAAAAATATGCAACCTTTTTTTTAATTCATGCTTCTTTCCGAATATACATTAATCGATTATGAAAAAGTTTATACCAATCTATATTATCGCACTTATTAATTTCTCTTTACTGATGCATTCGGATAACCAATTCAAAAATTTAAATACTGATTTTTCAACAAACAATAATAAAACCCAGGATTGCCACAATTTCAGCAGAGAAAAAGCATTGATTGATATACAATCTAAAAAGCCGGAAATTTTGTTACACGGCGGAATCGTATCTGTTATAAAAATTACAGATAAGGGCTTTGAAAAAAAATACAAATTATTGTTTAGAGATTTAGGTTGTGTAGTACCCGATAAAATAGAATGTTTGATTGCCTATAACAAAGCAGTCTTTGCATACCTGGATAAAACATACGGCAAGGAATGGCGAAAGGAAATCAGAAATGATGCAATAGGGTTGAATGATCAATAACGAATGTAATACAGAGATCGTTGAAACGATGTAAACGTTTAAAAGCAAAGGATCAATACAATATTGGCTATTCAAAATGAGACGAATATCTACTTCCGTAAAACCTTCAACCTATTTGCCAACTTTCAAAACCTGGAAAGTTCCGGGAATTAATTTTCTCCTTGCATGTTCATTTTTTGGATCTGCGGCTTCAAATTCTGCGGTAGGTAAAAACAAGTCACCGGTGTTTGAATCAATCGTTATCGTACGCGCACCGGATTTTGTTGTAATAGTTCCGATGTTCACAAAATCATTTCCTGATTTTTCATAATAAGCCGAAATGGTGCCATCCTCACCATTTGGCGTAAATATCATTTTTTTATTTTTATCGAAAGCTACACCATCCACACCTGCACCTATAGGGAGTTT
>JBDTEF010000340.1:0-5869 GCA_039922615.1 Ginsengibacter sp. | reverse complement strand
GTTGATGGATAAGAAATGATGTGAAAAAGCTTCGCTTTTTGTGGCCTCACCCCCGTCCCCTCTCCAAGAGGAGAGGGGGGAAGCCAGCTCAGCTTTTATTTTATCACTTACCTTTTTAAAATGATTTATCACTTCATCATTAGTAAATCTTATCAATCGATAGCCTAAATTTTCTAGAAATTCAGTTCTTTGATTATCATAATCTTTTTGTTCATTATCAAGGTGATAATCTCCATCAATTTCAATTAATAATTTTTCATTTAAAAAGGCAAAATCGATAATAAAACCATCAATTACATGTTGCCTCCTCACTTTTGTTCCATATTGATTATTCCTTAATCTTTGCCATAGTATATTTTCTGCCAGTGTCTTTTCTTTCCTGTTTTCTCTAGATAAATCTTTTAATAAAAGCCATCGGCTTTTATCTCCAGTTTGAATGGTTGCATTAGTTGGAGAAGTCGCATTACTTCCCCCCTCTCCTTTTGGAGAGGGGTCGGGGGTGAGGCATTTTTCCTTCTTCACTTGTGAAGGAGAAATATCTATAAGGCTTTTTTCTTCCTCCTTTTTTGGAGAGGGGCCGGGGGTGAGGAACTCCACCTCCGCACCTTCACTTTTCCCTATCCAATTCTTTTGCATTTCCTTCATGGCATCACTAAAATTCACTGTCTCCAATCCATTTAGTAATCTGTCTGCATAATCAGTGATCCGCAAATACCATTGGCGCATTTTCTTTTTTAACACAGGATGGCCACCACGTTCACTTACACCATTTACTACTTCATCATTTGCCAGCACTGTTCCCAAGGCCTCACACCAATTTACTTCCCCATAAGAAGAAAATGCTAGACGAAAATTCATTAAAATTTCCTGTTGTTGTTTCCAATCAAACTCATCCCATTCAGCCGCTGAAAAAGTAACTGGTGAATCCTTGATATTAGCAGAACCATTCTCTTCAAATTCATCCATCAAGGTTTCTAATGACTCTGCTTTGTTAGAATTGTGATTATACCAGCTTTCAAATAATTGTAAAAATATCCACTGGGTCCATTTATAATATTTCGGATCGCTGGTTCTTATTTCACGGCTCCAGTCATAACAAAATCCAATTTTATTTAATTGTTGTTTAAATGTTTCTATATTTTTTTGTGTAGTAGTTGCCGGATGTTGGCCTGTTTCAATAGCATATTGTTCTGCGGGTAATCCGAAACTGTCGAAACCCATAGGATGCAATACATTAAAGCCTTTGAGCCTTTTATATCGGGCAAAAATATCACTCGCAATATATCCTAACGGATGGCCTACATGTAATCCTGCGCCGCTCGGATAGGGAAACATATCCAGTACATAAAATTTCTTTTTATCTGAATTATTGCTCACTTTGTAGATCTCCTGTTCCTCCCATTTATCCTGCCATTTCTTTTCTATTTCCCTGTAATTATATTCCATTATTATTATGAGTTAATCCTATTTTTATTGCCTTTTAAAAAATGATTTTTCTTCATTTGCAGAATATTGTTTCAGTAAATCTTCCATCTCGCAGAACAAATCTGCTTTACTATGTGAAAGAATTGTTATTGATTAAATATTCTTTATCAGTAACGGCGTTTGTAAATTACATTAGCAATTGTTGCAAAGGCGCAAAAATACTAAACCTATGCAAAAAGAATTATTTTTGACAACTTAATAAAACCACTTCAGGTAAAATTATCCTTTTATTATGGCTCAATTTGGAAAAGCATCTACCAAGCGCGGAAAACCATCATACGTATACGCAATTATCGGTGTTTCGTTGGTATTATTTTTATTTGGTATCGTGGCCTGGATTTTTTTAAACATAAAAAAAACAGGTGATTATTTTAAAGAAAATATTCAGTTACATGCCTACATTTATCGTACTGCCACTCCTGTAGAAATTGATTCATTAAAAAATTACATTGATTCGCTGCCTTACGCGGTAGGTGTGGAATACATTACTAAAGAAAAAGCCATCGAAAGATATAATCAGGAAAATGATACGTTATGGAAAACACTTGCTATCACCAATCCATTACCGGAAAGTATCGATTTTTATGTAAAAGCGGATTTTGTAGAGCAGGACAGTCTTTCCTCTTTAGAAAAAAATTTAATGAACAGGTTTCCAACAACTGTCTCTGAGTTTCAAACGCCAAAGGGTACAGTGGCAAGTGTTAGTCAATTTGTAAAAACCAGTACACTGGTATTGTTTGCTGTTGCCATTATTCTCTCCTTATTGGTAATTGTGTCCATTGATAATACGATACGCCTGGCAATGTATAGTAACCGGTTTATTATAAAAACGATGCAAATGGTGGGTGCTACGAGAGGTTTCATTACAAAACCGCTTGCCGGCAGGGCAGTGGTAAATGGTATTATTGCTTCGGCAATAGCAATAGGGTTAATGCTTGGCTTTATTTATTTGGCGGAGAATTTTGTTCCTTACATGAAAACTTTGCATGATACAAATAATATGATCTTAATATTTTCAGGTATAGTAATTTTAGGCATTGCCATTACTGTTTTAAGTACATATCGTTCAGCATTAAAGTACCTGAAGATGAAATTAGATGAGCTTTACTAATGATGGATTTATTTTTTGTAACATTGCATTCCAATAGTCAAATATGAGCATACCAAATAAAAAAATTGTAGATCAAAATCAAAGATCAGCAAAGGGACATACTACAACAAAAGTTACAATAGCACCCAACCCGGCACAGGGCAATAATCCATTATTTACAAAAGAAAATTACAAATGGATGTTGATTGGCCTGGTAGTTTTAATACTGGGTTTTTTCCTGATGGCAGGAGGCAAAAGTGCAGATCCCAATGTCTTTAATGATAATGAAATTTATGGCTTTCAAAGAATTACGCTGGCGCCTATTCTAATTATTGCCGGCCTTGTAATAGAAATATACGCTATTATGAAAAGGCAGCATGCCTAAGTATGCGATGAATTCGTAAATTTCTTTAAAATATTCAAAAAAATTATGGAGAATATTTTATTCATACAAAATCCAGCTTTTAAATGAATATTATTCAAACGGTTGTCATTGCCATTGTTGAAGGGCTTACTGAATTTCTGCCAATTTCGTCCACAGGTCACATGATTATTGCAGGTAAAATTCTGGGAGTACCTGAGGATGAATTTACTAAATTGTTTGAAATAGCCATTCAGTTGGGAGCGATCCTGGCAGTGGTAATATTGTATTGGAGAAAATTCTTTGATTTTAATAACTGGCAGTTATACGTCAAATTAATAGTAGGCGTTATCCCGGCCATTATTCTCGGACTTCTTTTTTCAAAAAAGATAGATGCATTATTAGAAAGTACCACTACTGTGGCTGTTGCATTGCTGGTGGGTGGGGTAGTTTTAATTTTTATTGATAAATTTTTTAATCACCCTCGTATACAATCCGAAAGACAGATTCCCTTTTCAAGTGCCTTTATGATAGGCTTGTGGCAATGTCTCGCTATGATTCCAGGTGTTAGCCGTAGTGCTGCCTCCATTATTGGCGGTATGCAGCAAAAACTAACAAGGAGTGCAGCAGCAGAATTTTCTTTCTTTCTTGCGGTTCCTACCATGCTGGCTGCAACAGGTTATAAGTTACTAAAATTTTATAACGATAGTGGTGGATTTACAGGTGACCAGGTAAAGCTGCTTCTTTTGGGTAATGTAATTGCTTTAGTTGTAGCCATGTTTGCTATTAAGTTTTTTATTGAATTCTTAAAGAAGCATGGGTTCCGGGTTTGGGGTATATACCGTGTTATCCTGGGAATTATCTTATTAGTCTTGATTTATACAGGTCATCTGACGCCATAGTTAATTGATAATTGATAATGGATAATGGATAATTGAAAATTGAGGAGAGTGATTAGCTTTTTAAATTTTTAAAAACCATTTTACAGATCCCAACCTTCCCAACCTAATACCTACAACCTGATACCTGATACCTAATCAACCATCAAATGCGTAATCAAACCATCTCTTAATTTAGGTTCAAACCATGTACTCTTCGGTGGCATCACATTGCCGGTATCTGAAATCGTAAATAGTTGTTGAAGACTCACAGGATATACGCTGAATGCTACTTTCATATCACCATTATCTACCCTTTTTTCTAATTCCTTAATTCCGCGAATACCTCCAACAAAATCAATCCTGGTATCAGTTCGCTGATCTTTGATGCCAAGAAGCGGTTCCAGGATATTATTTTGAAGAATAGAAATATCCAATACATTCACAGGATCTGTTGCGAAAGTGCCATCAAGTGCAGTAAGCCGATACCAATGCTTATTAAGGTACATGCCGAAATTATGTTCACTATCTGGTTTGTATCTTTTTTTAACCGGGGACACAGAGAAATTTTTATTCAATTTCTCTAAAAATTCTTCTTCAGACAGCCCGTTTAAATCAGTTACCACCCTATTATAATCCATTATTTGCAACTGACTTTCGGCAAAAATTGTCGTTAAAAAGGAGCCTGCTTCCATATTTCCGGGAGTCTGCTCTTTTACTTTTGCAGCAGAGGCAGCGCGGTGATGCCCATCTGCGATGTAAGTCGCTTTTACATCTTCTTTAAAAATGCCGGTAATTTTTTCAATCAGATTTTCATCACTTATAACCCATAAAGTATGCTGAACGCCATCATCAGCAGTGAAATTATAAACGGCACTTTTATCAGTTTTCCATTTCGCCAAGATCTCGTTTAACTCGGCTACATCTCTCATGGCAAGGAAAACATTTCCTGTTTGGGCGCCGGTAATTTTTATGTGATTAATGCGATCCAATTCCTTTTCAGGACGTGTGTACTCATGTTTTTTGATCAATCCTTTTTCATAATCTTTTACCGAACTGCAACAAACAAGTCCTGTTTGTTCACGCCCATCCATGGTAAGCTGGTAGATATAATAGCACGGTTTGCTTTCTTTAAAAAGAACCGGCCGGCTTCTGAAAGCATCTAAATTCTCCTTAGCTTTCAGGTAAACTTCGTTGCTATGAATATCCGTAGCAACAGGTAAGTCTATTTCACTTTTTGTGATATGCAGGAAAGAATAGGGATTGCCTTCAGCTTCTATTTTGGCTTCTTTGCTGTTCAAAACATCATAAGGGCGCGATGCTACTTGTTTCGCAAATTGGGCCTCGGGCCTTAATGCATTAAATGGAGATATAGTGATCATCTGGTGCTTTAATTTTTTTATACTTGCAGAACTTATTCTGCGAAGGCCTGCAAATATAGCCAAAGAGAGGTGACTTTGAATTCATGCAGAAAAGAGGCTGAAAGAAATCAAAACCTATTCGTTAATAAATTAGCCGATCCAGGTCTTTATTTGGAGTTTGTTATAGTATCTTCTCAAATTCGTGCATTTTCTCAATCAAATAAGATACACTGCTAACTGGCAACGCATTATACAAAGAAACACGAAATCCTCCAACATGCCTGTGACCCTTGATTCCATAAATATTATTTTTTTCAGAAAAATCCAGGAATTGTTTTTCAATATTTTTATCTTCTGCCACAAAACAAACATTCATATTACTGCGATCTTCGACCCTTGCAGTTCCTTTGAAAACTTTATTACTATCAATGGCCTCATATAGCATGGCAGCTTTAGCATTATTTATTTTTTCCATTGCAGGAATGCCTCCATTTTCCTTTAACCATTTTAAGGTAAGCATGCTCACATAAATAGCAAATACAGGTGGTGTATTCAACATACTTTTTGCTTCAATGTGTTTTTGATAATCCATTATGGGTGGAATTGATCTTTTTATTTTACCCAAAATATTTTTATTCACCACCACTAAATTGGTACCGGCAGCTCCCATATTTTTTTGCGCACCGGCATAGAT
>JBDTEF010000339.1:0-12159 GCA_039922615.1 Ginsengibacter sp. | reverse complement strand
TAAAAAATGATCAAAAATCGCTCATGAATGGGTTCACAATCATTGACTCAACGAGAGCTGCTTTTGATGAAAACTGGACACCTGTGTGGGGAGAAGTAAAAAAAATCCGTAATCATTATAATGAACTTGGCGTTACTTTAAATCAAAAACAAACTGATCGTAAAATAATTATCAGGTTTAGACTTTTTGATGATGGGCTTGGCTTTCGATATGAATTTCCGGAACAGAAAAACCTAACTTATTTTGTAATAAAAGAAGAAAGAACTCAATTTGCCATGACTGGGGACAACACTGCCTGGTGGATTCCCGGCGATTATGATACACAGGAATATGATTATACTACTTCTAAACTTTCTGAGATAAGGGGTTTAATGAAGGCAGCGATAACGCCAAATGCTTCGCAGGAGCAATTTTCTCCT
Source organism: Ginsengibacter sp. (assembly GCA_039922615.1). GTDB lineage: Bacteria > Bacteroidota > Bacteroidia > Chitinophagales > Chitinophagaceae > Ginsengibacter. The sequence continues at coordinate 11,740 of JBDTEF010000339.1, read as the reverse complement.
ACTGGTGTACAAACATCTTTAATGATGAAAAGTCCGGAAGGCATTTACATCAATCTGCACGAAGCAGCTTTGATTAATTACTCCTGCATGAACCTAAACCTTGATGATAAAAATTTTGTTTTTACCAGCTGGCTTACACCCGATGCACAGGGAGACAAAGGATATATGCAGGCACCCTGCACATCGCCCTGGAGAACGATCATGGCAAGCGATGATGCACGCGATATACTCGCCTGCAAAATGACTTACAATTTAAATGAGCCTTGTAAAATAAAAAATACTGATTGGATAAAACCCGTAAAATATATGGGCGTGTGGTGGGAAATGATCACCGGGAAAAGTAGCTGGAGTTATACCAATGATTTCCCTTCCGTAGAATTGGGTATTACAGATTACAGCAAGGCTAAACCAAATGGAACGCATGGTGCCAATACAAACCATGTAAAAGATGTCATAGATTTTGCTGCGGCAAACGGATTTGATCAAGTTTTGGTAGAAGGCTGGGATCAGGGTTGGGAAGATTGGTTTGGCCACATGAAATTTTATGTATTCGATTTTGTAACCCCTTATCCCGATTTTGATGTAGTAGCTATTCATGCATACGCAGCCTCAAAAGGAATAAAAATGATGATGCACCATGAAACTTCTGGTTCTACTATTAATTACGAACGCCACCTGGACACTGCCTTTCAATTTATGAATGCAAATGGCTACGACGCAGTCAAAACCGGGTATGTTGGTAATATACTACCCGCAGGTGAAAAACATTACAGCCAGAGTACAGTAAACCATTACCAATATGTAGTAGAAAAGGCGGCAAAATATCATATCATGGTAAATGCACACGAAGCAGTGCGCCCTACCGGTATTGCACGCACCTGGCCAAATATGATTGGCAATGAAAGTGCCCGCGGGACGGAATACCAGGCATTTGGCGGCAGCCATGCAAATCATGTAACCATACTACCTTTTACCCGACTGCAAGGTGGACCCATGGATTACACACCTGGAATTTTTGAAATGAATATTTCTAAGTTTAGCCCAAACAATAATTCGCATGTAAACGCTACATTAGCTAACCAGCTTGCCTTGTATGTAACAATGTACAGCCCGCTACAAATGGCCGCTGACCTACCCGAACATTACAAAGAATATATGGATGCCTTCCAATTTATTAAGGAGGTAGCCATAGATTGGGATGATAGTAAATACCTCGAAGCAGAGCCCGGTGAATATATTACTGTTGCCAGGAAAGCGAAAGGAACTTCAAATTGGTTTTTGGGAAATGTGAATGGAAATGACCCGAGAGTATCTAATATAAAATTTGATTTTTTGGATGCAGGCAAAATCTATGTGGCTACTATTTATGCTGATGCAAAGGATGCAAATTATAAGACTAACCCTCAAGCTTATACGATTCGTAAAGTTCTTGTCAATAATAAATCGAAATTGTCTCAATTATCGGCACCTGGCGGCGGATATGCCATTAGCATTATTGAAGGAAATAGTAATTCAGTGAAGGGAATTAAAAAATTGTAAATACTATTTTTAATGTTTGTCCGGAGATTAGATACATACGATATTTTTTTTTATTGATTCAAAAATAATCCCAAACCATTAGAGATTTCCATTAGAATCAGTTTATCCATACATCAAAAAGATCTTCCTGCAATTTTACAGGAAGACCTTTTAATTAACCAAACCAAAAATTAACCAATCTAAAAACGCTCACTTAGAAAATAAACTTATTTGTATCTTTTTTATCAAGGTCTTTACCAATGATATAACCACCGGCAGCTCCAACCACACCACCTATCACTGCACCAAGTCCTTTTTTCTTGCCAATAACCACGCCTCCAATGGCTCCTGCTACACCGCCGATCACGGCACCTTTAGTTGCTTTATTCCAGCCTTTCTTTTTCTCAGGCTGCGGAGCAGTTGCTGTTGTATTATTGTTGTTGCCGGGCAATCCTGCATCACTTGTGTTTACAGATGGTTCTGTAGCCACGGGCGCAGTTACAATAGGAGGAGTAGCTACCACAGGAGGAACAGATGTGCTGGCAGTATTTGAATTATTTACCGGGGCTTTAGGGCCTTCATTAGAATAAACCCTTATCACCTTAACTACTTGTGTTACGACTTTAGGCGCTGCGGGCTTTTCAATGGCAGCTACTTCATTTTTATTTGTCGCAACTGTATCAGAATAAATGTTGTTATTGTGATAAGAAGTAGTGTCAGTCAGTAATTGAATGTCTCTTGCCTGGCTACTGTCAGCATTATTTTTGCAGGCAGCAAACACGGTAATGATAATAAATGTGAGTATTAAATTTTTCATTTTAAATATTTTAAGAGTGAAAGAATTCCGGTACTGCCGGGTTAAAATAATAGAGTGAAAAAGGATGCTATGGTTTAATAGGAAAAGGCGCATTGGCAAAAGGTTAACGAATGGAAAGTTGATATGTGATATCAGATTTGATAGAAAATGTGAGATGTGTAATTTGAGATGTTAGCAATAAAATGAGAGTGAAACCGGGAAATTTGTATATCGACTTTTTTTTACGACACCCTGACCTACGACTTTCTAAACTACCTACTCCCCTACTTATGACTTCTTAAATCCTTTACATTAACTACCCAACCCCAGTTCCTAAAAATAAATTTTCCGTATTTTCACATTCAAATAATAATATGTGTATTTTACACATTAATTCCACCTGGTGCGATTACATCCAAACTTTTTTTAAACATATTTTCCTATGAAAAAATTAGCCTCTATACTTTTTATTATATTTTCTTCCTTTACAGGTACAGCCCAGTTACTATCGTGGGCACCTGATTTTGCAACAGAAAGTACCAATCCATTTATTATTACCATGGATGCAACGAAGGGTAACAAAGGATTGAATGCCTATTCACCTACCAATGGAGTATACGTACACATTGGTGTCATTACAACCAGGAGCACCTCGTCCTCAGATTGGAAATATTCTAAATTTACATGGGCAACAGCTACACCTGCAGCTAACGCAACTTACACAGGTAATGGTAGTACAACATGGACTTGGACTTATACAATAGCAGGTGGATTGAGAACTTTTTTTGCAATGAGCGACCCGACAGAAAAAATAGTAAAAATAGCTATCCTTTTTAGAAATGCTTCGGGAACATTGGCACAAAGAAATACAGATGGCACTGACATGTATATCCCTATTTATGACAATGACTTAGCAGTCAGAATAACCAATCCATTTACTCAGCCAACCTTTAAACCTATCCCGGAACCGCTCACTAAAAATGTGGGAGACGTCTTGTCTGTGACTGCCAAAAGCAATACCAGCGCGATATTGAATTTATATTTAAATGGAAATAAGTTTGCTTCCACAGCAGGTGGCACTTCATTAACTGAAAATGCCATTATCACCGCCGGAGGTAATCAGCAAATAATAGCAGAAGCAATTTCAGGAGGCTTTACCAAAAGGGACACCATTAATTTTTTCGCAAGTGGTAGCGTAAATATTGCACCACTTCCAGCCGGTGCAAAAGATGGCATTAATTATATTTCAGCTACTTCTGCCACCCTTGTTTTATACGCTCCGGGAAAAGGCAGAATTAATGTGATTGGGGAATTTCCGGGAAGTAACTGGGCGGAACAGTCACAATATCAAATGAATAAAACGCCAGATGGTAATTACTGGTGGCTTACCATTTCAGGATTGACTCCAGGAGCAGAATATGCTTATCAATATTTAGTAAACGGCACCTTAAAGATCGCAGATCCTTATACTGAAAAAGTACTTGATCCGGATAATGATAAATATATTCCGGCGACTACATATCCCAACCTAAAAACGTACCCTACTGGTCTTACAAAAGGGATCGTAAGTATACTTCAACCCGGCCAGACTGCCTACAACTGGGATGTGCCCAACTTTCAAAGACCGGATAAAAGAAATCTCGTTATTTACGAATTGTTATTGAGAGATTTTGTGGCTACACATGACTGGAATACCTTAAAAGACTCACTCAATTACTTTAAAAATTTAGGTATAAACGCCATTGAAATCATGCCATTCAATGAGTTTGAAGGAAATTTAAGCTGGGGTTATAATCCTGATTTTTATTTCGCGCCGGATAAATATTATGGCCCAAAAAACACGTTGAAATCATTTATCGACGAATGTCATAAAGCAGGAATTGCTGTATTAATGGATATTGCGTTAAATCATTCCTGCGGCCAGTCTCCAATGGTACAATTATATTGGGATGCCGTGAATAACAGGCCTGCGCCCGATAATCCATGGTTTAATCCGGTAGCAAAACATGCCTATAATGTGTGTTATGACATGAATCATGAGAGCCCAGCAACCAAAAAATTTGTCAGTAATATTATGGATCATTGGTTGAATGACTATAAGATTGATGGCTTCCGTTTTGACCTTTCGAAAGGCTTTACTCAGGTACAAACGTGTGATAATAACGGTGGCAATTGTAATGTAGCAGGTTGGTCTGCCTACGACTCCACCCGTGTAAAAATCTGGAAGGGATATTATGATTCCATGCAATTGAAATCACCAACTTCCTATTGTATATTGGAGCATTTTGCCGACAATTCAGAAGAGCAGGTATTGTCAAATAATAATATGCTTCTATGGGGAAACAGTAATAGCAGTTTTAACCAGTCATCAATGGGATTTACCTACGAATCTGATTTCAGTGGTGCATTTGCCAATGTTCGTAACTGGACTAATCCCTACCTGGTTTCTTATATGGAGAGCCATGATGAAGAAAGGTTAATGTATAAAAATATCAATTTTGGAAATAGTGTACCAGGTTATAATATCCGGGATACAACTACTGCATTAAAAAGGCAGGAATTGGTTGCAGCTTTCTTCTTTGCTATTCCGGGTCCAAAAATGCTCTGGCAATTTGGTGAGTTAGGTTATGATTATTCAATCAACTATTGTTCTAATGGAACCATAAGTGATGGTTGCCGTACAAATGACAAACCAATTCGGTGGGATTATCTTCAACAAACAAACCGCAAAAAATTATTTGATGTTTATAGCAAAATGATCAAATTACGAAGCAACCCTCTTTATAAGGATGTATTTGTAACCAATATTACCGAACAAAATCTGGGCGGATATGTTAAATCGATCATACTTAAATCGCAGCCAAATAAAATTGTGGTGGTAGGGAATTTTGATGTTGTGGCGCAAACAGCAAATATTACTTTCCCTTCGGCAGGCACGTGGTATGATTATTTGAATAATACCACAATTAACGCAACAGGAAGTTCACAATCATTTGATCTCGGACCTGGAGAGTATCATGTTTATACAAACGTCAACGCTTCCTTACCGGTTACTTTGATTTCATTTACCGGAAAAAATAATGGAAATAACAATCTATTGAATTGGAAATCTACCAATGAGGTAAACCTGCAGTCATATGAAATAGAAAAAAGTGTGGATGGAAAAACTTTTAATTTCCTTGCCTCGGTAAATGCAAACGGCAGTGGTGTATATGCCTACAATGATGCGACAATTTCTAATGTAAACATTGTATATTATCGCTTGAAGAGCATCGATAAAGATGGCCAGTTTAAGTACAGCAATATAGTAATTATTAAAATGAATGAGGATGGCTGGGATATAATGGCAACGCCAAATCCTTTTGTTTCTTCCCTAGATATTAAAATGGAATCTTCACGCAGTGATAAAGCGATTTTTGTAATTACTGATTTTAGTGGCAGACAGTTATTTAAAAAGACAATCTTGGTTAATGATGGAAATAACCTTGTAAAAGTTCCGGAAGCCGGGAAATTGGCTAAAGGGACTTACATTCTTTCTGTAACAATAGCCAATCAGACCAAAAGACTTAAAGTAATAAGAGGAGAATAAATGGTTTATTCTAAAGGAGAAATTACAAAAGATTTGACATTTATTTCAAAGATTTTTATGTTTCAAAACTGCAGGGAAAATGACGTGCAGAATTAAATAGAGAACCAAATGAATAAAATTGAAATTCCATTAAGTAAAACAAAGATAGTCCTGGCATTAATTGGCGCATTTGGCTTTGTAATTCTCGGGATATTTTTCATTATTAATCCTGGAACATTTCTTTCGCCCATTATGAAAAGCGAAGTCATTATAAGGATTGTAGGCGTGATTTCAGTTCTATTTTTTGGAGCAGTCGCCATATATGCCATTAAAAAGATGCTTGATAATAAGGTGGGGCTCACAATAGATGACAATGGAATTATTGATAATACCAATGCATCAAGCGTTGGACTGATAAAGTGGTCCGACATCACAGAAATAACAACAAAACAGGTGATGTCGACAAAATTTTTACTCATTTTCACAAAAGATCCTCATGATATTTTAGAAAAAGTAAGTTGGATCAAACGTAAGCTAATGGCAGCTAACATGAAAATGTACGGCACACCATTATGTATAACTTCCTCCACTTTGAAATATAACTTTAGTGATTTGGAAAAATTAATGAAGGATAGGTTAAATGAACAAAGGGTAAAAAATTAGAAGCACCAAAATCTATTCTACTTTTCAGAATCAAAAAAATAAATATTTACTGAGTTAAGGAATTAGTTTAAAGAAATAAGGGTTTTGTAAGCATCGGCTTTATTTAAATTTGAAGTGAATTATTTAACATTTATCAATCATAACTTATTACAAGAATGAAAAAAATTTCTATTTATAACGTTGTTTTTACAGCAATTATTCTCTTCACTTATTCCTGTAATACATCGCGGTTAGCCAATGCTGTTCCCGGAGAGAAAGCCACTTCATTTACCCATCCTGCATGGAGTGAACAATCTAATATTTACGAAGTCAATGTGAGGCAATATAGTAAGGAAGGCACTTTTAAAGCATTTGAAAAAAGTCTGCCCCGGCTAAAAGAAATGGGTGTAGAAATATTATGGTTTATGCCCATCACACCTATCGGAGTTGAAGATAGAAAAATGGATGCAACAGAATTGGGAAGTTATTATGCAGTGAAAAATTACAAAGAAGTAAATCCGGAATTCGGCACCATGGTGGATTGGAAATCTTTGGTGAAACATGCACAGGGAATGGGTTTCAAAGTAATTACAGATTGGGTTGCCAACCATAGCGCACCTGATAATCCCTGGATAAAAAACCACCCCGATTTTTATACAAGAGATAGTAGTGGGAAAATAATTTCTCCTTTTGATTGGACGGATACCAGGAAATTGAATTACAATAACAGGGAGTTGCGCGATAGCATGATTGCAGCCATGAAATTTTGGTTAAACGAAACCGGCATTGATGGTTTCAGGTGTGATGTTGCAGAAGAAGTACCTGCAGATTTTTGGAAAGATTGCATTACTGATTTAAAAAAAGTAAAGAATGTTTTTATGCTCGCAGAAGGAGAAAAACCAGCATTGCATTATGCCGGATTTGATGCGACCTATACCTGGACAGTGATGCAAGGCATGAAAGATATTTATGATGGCAAAAAATCATTGAAAAGTTTCGATTCAATTTTGAACCACAATATTTCTATTTTTCCTCAAAATGCATATAGAATGTTTTTTACCAGCAACCATGATGAAAATAGCTGGAATGGAACAGAGTTTGAAAAGTACGGAGATGCTTATAAAACATTTGCTGTTTTAACCCAAACAATGTATCAAAGTATACCATTGATTTATAGCGGACAGGAAGCAGCAAACCACAAAAGACTGAAATTTTTCGTAAAGGATCCCATAGAATGGAAATCCTTCGAGGTGGGCAATTTTTACAAAACACTTCTTTATTTAAGAGAAAAGAATAAAGCGTTAAGAGCAGATGCCTCTTACAGGAAATTAGCTACAGGCAATGACAATGCTATTTTCTCTTATGTACGCCAATACGGCAAAAGTAAACTCCTGGTAATTTTAAATTTATCAAGTCAACCGCAAAACTTTACAATTAAGGATGAAGGTATTAAAGGGAATGCAACCAATGTTTTTACCGGAGGAAAAGAAAGTTTGAATGAAGATCATCCTTTTAATTTGGGGGCCTGGGGATGGGAAGTGTATGAGTTATAAAAATTTGAAAGGGATCAAATTGCTGGTGGAAGTGGAATTAATTAATTTTACAAAACTTGAAATCGAATCTAATTATCGTACAACTGTATATTTTATCTTTGTTTAAATTAGGAGTGTAAAAATGCAGGAAATTTTAAGCTTGTTTTTTATAGAAGAAAGATTTACTCTATTGAAATGCAGTTTCTTTAATCGTTTCTAAAGAAAAATAATATCCGTTTCTTAAAGGATTATTATGGGCAAAATATAAAATATAAGAATCAACGCCTTCTATCCCTAAATAATATTGATCATTATCTATTTCAAACTCATTTTGGTTACCAGGGTATTCAATTTTCACCTATCTTCTTTAGAATTAAAAACCAAATTGCTTGTCAGGAATCAAATTATTTGACATTTTTTATTGTAGATTTGGTTCTAACATGTGGTGTTTCACCCGAATAAAATGTCATTAAACCCACGACCAAACTAAAAGCAGAAATTGTATTATTCATTCAGGCATTTTTTAAGAAAGAGTCAATTATTAAGGTTATGCCCCGTGCTCTTTTGCCTAATGCTTTCCACGTCAACGTTTGCTCAGCAACCGGTATTTAATAACCTGCAACACTTTACCACTGATGATGGCTTGCCCCAAAGTTTTATCAGTGGCATCACCCAGGATAAAGATGGCTTTATCTGGATAAGCACTTTGGATGGATTGGCTCGTTATGATGGAAGAAAATTCAGACTTTTCAGGTACAAATATGGCGATACTGCAGGTGTAAGAGCCAATACCATTTATAATATGGCACCAATTGTCAATAACCATATCAGTTTATTTTATGATGGTTTAATGGCTGATGATTTTGACATGCAAACTTTTAAGGTGACGTCAAATAATAGCCGTAGTTTCTTACAAAACCTTTCAAAAAATCAGTCTGAATGGGGAAATGGTCAACAAGTATCCGGAAATTGGTATTTTCTAAAGGAAAATTTTAAGGGTATTGGTTGGGCAAGCAGCCATACAGGCAAAATTAATTATGCTAACCAGGCGAATGGGTTGTTGGAGCAGGATACCGTATTTGCAGTTACCGAAGGTAGTGATGGCAGAGCTTACTTTATTTCTGCAAATGGCGTACAAATCAGTGATCCCGGGAAAAGTAAATTTAATTTTTTACAGTTTAACACAGGTTTAAAAAGCTTTCCGCCCACCGCCTATGAAACGATCTTTTACCCGACTAATATAATTCAGTTGCTGCCCGGCAATAAGATTGCTTTGCTCATCCACAATCGTTTAATTATTCTGGACATTACCAATAAAACGAGTACTCCTTACATCATTCCTCAAAAAAATAAAAATGTTCCGGGGGATGAGTTCCGCATATTAAAACAAGACAACAAAGGGCAGGTTTATTTTGCTGATGGCAATTGTATTTATATGTTAACTACAAAGGGAGAACTAAAATTGTTATGGCAAAATATTGACCATCCCGAATTGAATATTACTTCACTTTTTATTGATCGAACGGATGTTTTATGGGTAAGCGTAAATGCACAGGGATTATTAAAAATAGATCTGCAATCCTTGCCTTTTCATTCTTTCCTTTATAAATCCAGTTTCATTGCAGATATAATGGAAATGGCACTTGCCAATAAATCAACATTTCCTGTCGATTGGCTAAGCCTCTATTCATCCTATTCATTCAGGCAGGCCTACAATAAAAAAGGAGATCTTTTTGTCTCTTACAATTCCCGCACTATAAACGACGTATTTTATATAACTAACGAAGGTTTTAAACAAATTACTTATCGTCCGGATTCTACTCTTTACGGAGCCATGCTTGTAATGCCTAATAATGAATTATGGGCATTTGACGAGGCAAATTATCGCTGGTACACATGGAAAAGCCCGCAATCAGTGCCCGAAAAATTACAATTAGATGCAAAAAGCATGAAGGGAATGCAAATTGCTGATGCAAAATTTATTGACGGATATATTTGGATGTCAACTTATGCACATGGATTACTGCAATACGATGGCGCCAAATTGGTGAAGAGGTTTACCGGCCCCAACCCTATTCCGAATATGCCCAGAGATCTGACAGAAATATGTCCTGACCCTGTTGATAAAAATAAATTCTGGGTTGGCTCGAGGGGCGGCGGACTGATTTTATGGGATGTGAATAAAGGACTTCAAAAAATTTATACTACAAATGATGGCTTACCAAACAATACTATTTATTGTATTCTTCCTGATAAAAATGGAAAAATCTGGTGCAGTACCAACAAAGGCATTTTTCGTTTAGATACGCGTACCGGTCATGTTACTTCATTTGAAAAAGCAGATGGATTGGCAGGCAATGAGTTTAACCGGGCACATAAATTTTCATTTTCTGATGGTCGTCTGGCCTTTGGCGGGATGGATGGCTTCACTATTTTTGACCCTGCTGAATTTGACCAAAAAAAGATCAGTGCAAAAGTACCGGTGGAAATTACTTCTTTTCAGATTAATAATGAATTACAGGGAATTGGCAATGCCGGAAGTATTCTAAAGGAATCTTTGAGCACAATAAGTTTTGTTGAATTGCCTTATGATAAAAATTATCTTCGAATAGAATTTGCAGCGCTTGTGTTTAATAATCCACAGAAAATAAAGTACCGTTACCAATTGGTAAATGTTGACAAAGACTGGATAGAAAGTGGCAATAATAACCAGGCAGCTTATGCAGCCTTGAGACAAGGAAAATATATTTTAAAAATAAATGCCACAGATAATAATGGATTATGGAGTCCTGATAAAAAAGAAATTACCATAATTATTAATCCGCCTTTTTGGCTCACCTGGTGGGCTTATCTAATTTATGCATTGATACTTTTGGGATTAATAAGGTGGTATGTTGTATTCAGGGAACAGAGAATAAAAGACAAACAAAACCTTGCATTTGAAAAGCGCGAAGCACTTCGCCTGAGAGAGACAGATGAAATGAAGGATAGATTTTTCAGTAATATTACACATGAATTCAGAACTCCGCTTACGCTGATCATATCGCCGCTGGATAAATTGAGTAAAGACAATTCACTTTCAGCAGCCGCAATCGCATCTTTAAATACTGCACATAAAAATTCATTGCAATTATTAAAATTAATAAATGAGTTACTTGATTTTTCTAAATTAAATAGCGGAAAAATGAAGGTAAATGCTGCTGCGGGAGAATTTAATTTATTCGTGGAAGGTTTGATCCAGCCTTTTAGGGATAGTGCAAAAGAAAAAAATATCAACTTTAGTTTTAAATCTTCAGGCATAGACGGTTACTATCTATTTGACGAAGAAAAATGGCAGAAGATCGTCAATAACCTCCTAAGTAACGCCTTAAAATTTACACCAAAAAATGGTGAAATAACTTTATTACTTACATCATCATCCACTAAAACGATGATATTGGAAGTAATTGATAACGGCCCCGGAATACCTGGGAACCTTCAGCAAAAAGTATTTGATCGTTTTTACCAGGTAGATAATTCTACAATTAGAAATTATGGAGGCACGGGTATAGGTTTATCACTGGTGAAGGAACTGACTCAATTGATGAATGGTGCAATAACGCTGGAGAGTACTCCCGGTAGTTCCACTCGTTTTATCGTGGAAATACCATTGGAGAAAGTGGAGACTCAACAATTATCAACAGG
>JBDTEF010000338.1:0-16844 GCA_039922615.1 Ginsengibacter sp. | reverse complement strand
TTTCTTCAAACAAAACGTTTAGAACGTTATCAGGAGAACTAACAGTTTCTTCATCTTTTAAAGTACCATTTTTTGAAATAAGGTTTTCAATTTCCTCATTCATCATTTCCGGCGTTACTTTGATTTTATTGAAAACCAGGTCAGTATTTTTCAATGCGTCTAAAGTTATCTCAGGTTTTAAACCCATTTCAAAAGGAAATTCATATTCCTGCGGGTCATTCATATCAAGCTTACGCAGGTCATGCTCCATTGGTAATGGCTGACCAAAAATAGTAGGCTTGTGCTCGTTGAGATAGGTGTTCAATTCTTTTTCTACTGTACGAATCACTTCATCATAAAAGATAGAGGCACCATACATTTTCCTTACCATACCTACAGGCACCATTCCTTTTCTAAATCCGGGGATGTTGGCTTTCTTGCTGTAATCCTTCATCGCCTTATCAAAAGCAGGAAAATAATCCTCTTTTAAAACTTTAACTACTAATTTTTCGTGGAGATTACCTAAATTTTCCTGTGTTACACTTGCCATTTCAGAATTTTTTAAGGCCGTAAAAACGGCCTTTTACATTTTCTTTTAATTAGAAAACAGTTGAAGAAAAGTGCGCATGGAGGGACTCGAACCCCCACACCTTACGGCATCAGATCCTAAGTCTGATGTGTCTACCAATTTCACCACATGCGCATTTGGGGCGGCAAAAGTAATGGAATGATTTGAAATAAAAATTATAATTTTTATTTTTTTATTTAGAAATTGAAAAATTATTTTGTGATTCAATGTGGCATTGAATCACATAGTGAGTATATTTTTAATTTCCTATTTCAGAATTTGCAAATTAAGGACGGCAGTTTAATAAATTTGTCCTTAGTTTTTCCCCCTGGTGGCGCAAGTTGGTAGAAAAGGTTTTGTGAACAACCTAAACTTGTGTCGTTAATAACAAACTATAACTTAATCCTATCAAACTCTTCAACTTATTAAATCAAGGTTTACTAAATGACTTCTCAATGGCATTTTTCCAATCATTCGGTTAAAAACAAAAGCCGATAGACATGCCTATCCCTGGATGAATTTTGATTCATATCCTAAAACAGCAATGAACGCGCCGCGGGGCGTCCCTACAATTCCACATTTCAACAATTTCCAACCAAATTTATTTTAGGGTGTCACCATCCCAATTGTAAATATTATTGGCGATGTAATTACAAATTCTATTATAGGAAACATGATTTCTGATGATATGGTCATGAAATTTTGATTGCCACACAAAATGTGAAAAATCATTTTTATTGCACCATTTTTTTACATCTCCTTTATAATGATTTACTATGGAAGAAACAAACCCCGAAATCAAAGGTTTTAATCCTCTTTCCCGGTCAGGAATATTCCTGCATTTTTCTATCGAAATTTCCGTACCCGTATCCTCAGTTTTATTAATGGAAATAATAAGGTGAACATGATTTGGCATCACCTCCCATTCGCCCAAGATGGCCACTGGGTAAGTAACCGGGATTTTTAAAATCAATTCTTTGGCTTTTGCACCAATGGGTGATAAATGCATGATGGCATCATTGCCCTTACCAGAAATTTCGCCAAAATAGTTAATTCGGTTGTGTGTGCAAATGGTAATAAAATAATCCCCTGATGATGAATAATCGTAACCGGGCAAACGATATTGTTTGTGGTTTTTATACACCATGATTTTATTATAAAATAGGAAATTTGTAGGAATGCGCCGCGGCGCGTTCATTTTGCCAACGGCAAAATCCAATTTCAGATGAACGCGCCGCGGCGCGATCCTACAATTAAATCCCCGTCACATTTCCACCTGCCTGGAACTCCATTTCATCTCCTAAACCAACTGGTGGATTCTCTTTCACTTTCGACATTGCAAATGCTCCCAACAGCATAAATACGCCTGCCATTATCAGTGAATAAACTGCATTCATGTGAAAGAAATATTTAAGAATCAATCCACCAAATAAACCATTTATTATTTGCGGCATTGTTATAAAAAAATTGAAAATACCCATATAAACGCCCATCTTCTTCGCAGGCAAAGAAGATGCAAGGATCGCATAAGGCATTGCCAGTATGCTTCCCCACGCCATCCCTACGCCCACCATAGAGACAATAAGCCAGTACTTATCCTGGATAAAAATGATAGAAATAAGTCCCAATCCGCCGGCAATTAAGGAAATACTATGGGTCGTTTTTTTACTTGTTAACTTAACTATCTTAGGTAGCAATAATGCATAAATTGCTGAAACGCCATTATAAATACCGAACAAAACGCCCACCCAATTTCCTGCATCTGCATAGGCCGCTGATGAAGTATCAGACTGTGGTAAATGATAAATATGCTCCGCAATCGCGGGAGTAGTAAAAACCCACATGGAAAATAAAGCAAACCAGGAGAAAAACTGCACCAAACCCAACTGGCGCATGGTTTTGGGCATTGCTTTAAAATCTTTTAAAATTGTATTAAAGGTACTTTCGCGCGGAGCAGTGATGATATCCGTTTCTTCAGGAAAAAAACGTGCAGTTTCTTCCGGAGAATATTCCTTTGTAGTTACTACCGTCCATAATATGGCGGCAACTAATACCGCAGCTCCTATATAAAATGAGTAGATCACATTGGGTGGCACTTGCCCTGCAACAGCAGTAGATTGCACCTTTAAATACTCAGCCATTAAAAAAGGCATCACCGAACCAAGAATAGCGCCGGCGCCAATGAGAAATGTTTGAACAGAGAAACCAAGGCTGGATTGACTATCAGGCAATTTATCGGCTACCAATGCCCGAAAAGGTTCCATCGCGACATTGATGGAAGCATCAGTCAACATTAGCATGGTGGCTCCTACAACAATTGCAGGAAATAGTCCGCCAAGAAAGGAAGCATTTGGCATGATGACCAATGCAATGGCGGTCAGCAAGGCACCTACCAAAAAAAATGGTTTTCTGCGACCAAACCGGTTCCAGGTTTTATCACTGTAATGCCCAATAATTGGTTGGACAATCATACCGGTAAGTGGTGCGGCTAACCAAAATAATGACAAATGATCTACCTCTGCACCAAAGGTTTGTAATATGCGCGAAGCATTTCCGTTTTGCAGGGCAAAGGCGAATTGAATGCCAAAAAAACCGACACTCATATTGATGATTGAACTCATCGAGAGTTTAGGTTTGGTAATGCGGGATAGGTTCATTGATTGGTGACTATTTGTATTTTAAAATTATTTCCCTAACAATAATATTGTTGTTGATTTTGCTTCCAGTTGAAGAGAATTTATAGCAGTTATTTTTTCATTGGTAACTACATTTTCCGCTTTTGAAAATCCATTCAATCGTTCATGAAAGCGATTTGTTGGTAAGATATTTCTATCGCCACTATTTACAATCACCATCACTGTTTGCAGTTTGTCATACCTGAAATAAACATAAATGCCATTTTCAGGTACATATTGCATCAATGAACCATTTTGTAATGCACTGCTTGATTTTCTAAAATTAGCCAACGTTTTTATATAATTAAACGCTTTATTTTCGATTGCATTGCGACCAGCTAAAGTAAATTTATTGACAGAATCATTTGTCCAGCCGCCTTTCATGTCTGACCTTACCAAACCATCCGGGTTAGAAAAATTTTTCATTAAAATTTCAGTCCCATAATACATCTGAGGAATACCGCGCATGGTTAACAAGATTCCCATGGCTGCTTTATATTTATTGAAATCCTCTCCCAGTATAGAATACATACGACTCATATCATGGTTGTCTAAAAATATTACATTTTTATCAGGATCCTCATACAAAAAATCCTGTGCCACGGTAGCATATAAACGATTGACTCCATCTACCCAACCTTCCTTTCCATTTACCGCTTCAAATATGGCATCTTTCATTACAGCATCTGTAATGCCAGGCAGGTGAGAATTAAAACTGCCCCTCAAATGATTATTTTCTACAAAAAATGCTTGTGCCGGTACAGAATTTACCAGGGTTTCTCCAAATATAGAAAGTGCAGGAAACTGCGCCTTTAATGCCAATGCCCAGTCCGACAAAAATTGCGGATCATTATAAGCATATGTATCAAGACGAAGACCATCAATGGCAGCATATTCAATCCACCAGATATGATTTTGAATGAAGTATTTCTGTACGTACGGATTGCTTTGATTTACATCCGGCATGGTAGGCACAAACCAGCCATTCAACATAATATCCAGGTCAGCTTTTGAGGCATGGGGATCCATTACGGGTTGGTCACGGTAACTTGTATTGGTATATTTCGGCCATTGATGCAACCAGCTTTTCATAGGCAGGTCTTTCATTAGCCATCCTTCTGATCCAATGTGGTTATGCACGATATCCTTAATTACTTTAAGTCCCCGTTTATGACATTCTTCCACATAAGTTTTATATAATTCATTGGTGCCATACCTGGGATCAAGTTTATATAAATCAGTAGCCGCATAACCATGATAGGATGCATGTGTCATATCATTTTCAATCATTGGCGTACACCATATTGCGGTAACACCCAATTCTTTTATATAATCCAGGTGATTGATAATACCTTGTAAATCGCCGCCATGGCGATAATACATAGAATCGCGATTTAAGGATTGGTCTTTTAAACCTGGTACCCGGTCATTCTTCGTATCGCCATTTGAAAAACGATCAGGCATGATCAGATAAATGAGATCTTTATTGGTTATACCTTCTATCAGTTTGGCTGATCTTTGCTGCTCTTTCAATTCATAAGAATAAACGAGGTTAGCCGTTCCTCTCTTAGTAAAAATAATACTGAATTTGCCGGGCTTGGCCTCTTTGGAAATTACCAGGTCAAGAAAAAGGTAATTGGGATTTTCAACCTTATTTACCTTTTTGATTTCAACACCTTTATAAGTAGCACTTACATTATAAGCGGCAATATTATTTCCATGTACTAATAATTGCAAATCCGGGTTCACCATTTCTGTCCACCAAAACATAGGTTCTATTCTTTCCAGCGCAGGTAGTTGGGCAAATGAAAATATAAAACAGACCTGGAAAAGAAATAAAATTGAAAAACGCCTCATATACTGGATTATTAAAAATATTTTTTACTCAAAAATGAATGAAGAAAATGATTTTTGCCTGATTAAAATACCTGCAAAAAGATTATTATGAAACGAATATATCCTAATATTTTATTGCTACAATATAAAGATTTTACAGGGATGAAAGTGAAATTCTATACTATTTAATTAATGTGAGAATTCCCCACTAAAAAAAGATTACAACACTGCGACCTCTTTCTAGAATGAATTTAACCGGGGTCATGTCATTTAAATCGCTGCTTTTCACTATGCTGCCATAATAAAAATTATTTCCCTAAATCAATGCAGAAATTAATTCAAGACAAATTGATCAAATAAAATGAACACTAAAAAAATAGACGTGTTTTCTTAGTCAATAATTTACTATCAACTTTTTGCTAAATTTCTCTGGGATTCTTCATTAAATGAAAGCTTGGCCTTACTTTCGCGTTCCTTTAAAAATCTATATAATGCCATTTAATTTTACCAGGACTTCCATCGGACGATTTAGAATGGTGGCCATCATAGAAGGTATTTCCTACCTTTTTCTCCTGTTTATCGCCATGCCTTTAAAATATTTCGCAAACATGCCCGAAGTTGTCAAATACACAGGTTGGGTACATGGCATCTTGTTTATGCTTTACATCCTGACCTTGATCAATGCCAAGTTTGATGCTAACTGGGGATTTAAAAAAGTTTTTATTGCTTTTATTTGTTCTCTTCTACCCTTTGCCACTTTCATCCTTGATAAAACACTTAGAAAGGATGAATTGGCTTTTGTAAATAAATCCAAAGCAAAGTAATTCTGTCGTTTTTTTCTTACCTGATATAATTTAAAATTTAGTTTATTTTAAAAATTATTGATTCAATCTATCAATAAATTATTGAAGTTGCCTCATTTTTTAAAAGTGGTTTTCGTTCAGATAAAACTACCTTGACTGATGCGACTAGATTGATTTGTTTTAAAAACTTATTCAATCTTTTTATATCATTGGCAAGTTTATTCAATTTGTCCTTTACTTGAGTTTCGCGCACTTAATTTATTGTAAAAGATATTTGCATTATTAAAAAATAAAGCTGGAGAATGTTGAGTTGAAGATTTATCTTTTTCTAAATTCCTTGCTGATGTTGGAATCCTGCCAACTACTTTTCATTTACTTTTTCCAGTCTACAAAAGAAATTTTTGAGAAGATCTGGTGAAATAATAATTATTCCTGGCCATGTTTGCGGCCGGCCAATTTAAAATTTAATTGACTTTCCGGTTTTAAAGAAAATAATCCAGTAAAATTTAATGAAATAAAAATTAATAAATAAAACTGCTTAAAAAGGATAATCGATTCCAATAGTTGCATTGAAATTATTATATCGCCAAATACGATTTTCCGTGGCAGAACCAAACAGGTTTTGAAAATTCACCTTCGGAATCTGCCAACCATCATTCTTTAAAAGATCAGGTCGTTTGAACCTAAGTCCAAAATCAAATCTGAGCAAAAAATAAGTGAAGTCAAACCTGAAACCTACGCCAGATGAAACGCCTAACTGTTTGTATACATTTTTTAACTGGAATTGAGTTGAATCCGTCAAGCCATCCGGACGTGTATTTTTAAAATTCCAGATGTTACCAATATCAGCAAAAACGGCCATTTTAAAAAGAATCGCATTTGAAAATAGTGGTGCCACGTTAAACCGGTATTCTGTATTTTGCTCTATCTGGATATCACCTGTCCGATCATTAAACCTGATACCTGCAATCTGGTAAGGTGCTAATTGCTGTCCACCAACACCAATTCCACGTACCGGCCAACCGCGCATACTGTTTGGTCCACCACCAAAATATTGCTTAAAAAATGGAAGTGTGGAATCAGTTTTTGTCAGGGGAATGCCCACACCCACAAAAGCCCTGAAGACCAGTGCAGATTTGGGATGATTGATTGTATGAATAAATTCAACATCACTTTTAATGAATTCCTTTAAATATTTATTGAAAAAATTTCCATTTTCTTCACTCCTGTTACCGCGTTTCAGCAAACCCCAGATAAGCCCTGACTCTTCAAGGTTTGCAATAAATTTAGTGACCACTTTGGGATTTCTTGGACTGGCGTGCACAAGATTGTAATTTACGCTGGAACCCATTACCAGCGCTGTATTGAAGGAATATCTCAAAAAAGGGTTTTCATCCAGCGTACTGTCAAAGCGGGCTGACCGGTTATACAAGCGATGAAAATCGAAATTAAAAATTTTCAAACTCCATAAATGATTTACATTCCCTGTAAAAGTATATCCGTAGCTCGTATTTAAAATTTGTTGGTTAAAAAAATCTATCCTGTTGATGAGCGACAAATTCGTATTAATAAAAGATTGTTTCGTCAATAATTTCCTTTTATTATAACCATTTAGCGGGAAAATAAATTGCGGGAAGAGCAAGTTATTGGAATAAGTTATTTCATTAGAATTAATAGATTTTCCCCCACCTCTTTTATAATTTGTATTTAACTCCACGCCCAATTTGATGGAATTAGTCATCCTTATGGCCGAATGAGCAAAATTCCGGTCGACAACAGAAAAGTTAGTCGATAATCCTAACAAATTTCCTGTGGAAGTAGTAGTCAAATTTCCTGTACTGTTATTGGCTGAATAACTAACTTCAATATTCCCCTCAAAACCATATCTTTTTAACGGGGTGAGTCTTACAACCATATCCAATAAATTAGAATCATTTTTTTCAATGATATCAATTGCCGGACTTTCCCATACGCCAACTTTATAAAAATCGTTGATGGTTTTATAATAATCATCCTGCCTGAATTCATTTCCCTTTTTTATGGATAAATTAGATCTCAATAATCTATTTCTAAATAATTTTTCATGAAACCTGGAAGTGTAATTTCGTAGCACTTGCTCCTGTAATGTAGTGTCAGTATAGAGATCGCCAGGTCTGTAATCTGGCATTACATAAATATTATTGATATAGTACTTTTTTAAATCCAGGGTGTCAAGCGGATTATTTAACTGGTAACCCACCCGTATCGTTGGCTTATCCCGTTTCTCACTTGCCTCTGCCAACAACCGCAATTGTTCAAATGGATCATCAGAAACAGTTGTCAAAGCAGCTATAGAAGTATCACCGGTAAATCTAAGTGCGTCTGCCCTGAATTTATAATAACCATTATTTCTAAAGAGTTCCGTAAGCCGGTTGGTTTCCTGGCTGACGGCCGTTTTAGTAATAGGTGAATTTTCAGGCAAAAATGTTTCCTTTTTAGCAGAATCAGACAACTTCTGGAAATCAGGCTGATCAAAAAGATAAGCGAGCGTATCTATGAGGGTTCGTTTTCCTGTTTGAACTTCATAGTTAGTAATTACTCTTTTTTGAAGTCCATTCTTTTTTATGACTGTGTCAAAATTATAAGTGATCACAGGATTGAAATATCCAATATAAGTGAGAGAAGTCCTCATATTTGAGGCTGATTGCCTGATAGCATTTGTATCAAAAGCCGGAGGCTTTGTAATATAGTGTAATAGAAAGGCAACATCTTTTATTTTTACACGGGCACTATCATTTAATTGATTATTGAGACGGGATTTAATCACCACAATCTCATCATTATTTGCTCCTTCAGATACTAAATCAATATTATTTTTAAATACAAAAGGAATGTTTTTTTGATACTTTCGCACAGTAGTAATTCCTGAATAGCTGGTACGGGTAGTTAAGCAACCAGGCAGGAATAAAAATATAGAAATAATAAAAAATAAAAATCGAAATAATTTCACCGGTGCTAATTCATTTATGTAATATAGTAACATGCTCACCAAAAAAGTAGTCAAATATATTCAAAGTTTAACCCACAAAAAATTTCGTGAAGAAGAAGGCGTTTTTGTAGCTGAAGGTCCGAAGGTAATTGCAGAATTTCTATTGGAAGGTTCCATCGAATGCGATGCATTATATGGAGAAAAATATTGGATAGAAACTAATCCGCACCTGATCAATCTTCTATCGTCCGATAATGTAACTGAAATTGACGCGCATTTTTTGGAAAGGATTTCCCATCTCAAAACGCCAAACCAAGTTGTAGGAATATTTAAAAAACCGAATCCTGAATATCCGGATGTAAAAGATAAAATAAGCATCATGTTGGATGATTTGCAAGATCCCGGGAATATGGGAACCATCATAAGAACCGCAGATTGGTTTGGAATTGAAAATATTATATGTAGTGAGAATTCTGTTGATTGTTTTAACCAAAAAGTGGTACAAGCCACGATGGGAAGTCTTTTGAGGATCAATGTATTTTACACTGATCTTATTTCTTTCATGAATAAAAATGCTGGAATAAAATTGTATGCTACAGCACTGGAAGGCAATTCTATTTATGAAATGGATAAAATAAAAGAAGCAATTATTATAATTGGCAATGAATCTAAAGGCATTCGTGATGAATTATTTCAATTCTCGTCCGAAAAAATAAATATTCCAAGAATTGGTAAGGCAGAATCATTAAATGCTGCAGTAGCTACAGGTATTATTTTGGCACAATTCAGAAAATAATTAAGTGATCTCTCTATAAATTAAAAAACCGGAAAGTCATTACTAGTGGCACTTTCCGGTTTTCTATTCTATATTTTATAGATCAATAAATTCTACCTGATCTTAAATCTAAATCCTGCATAAATCATTCTCCCTGTAATAGGTCCCCAAATCATAGATGCATCAAAGAAATTCCCAAAAGGTGCATCGGCAGCAATAATCACATCTTTCTGAAAATAATTCGTCAGATTCTCACCTCCGACATATACTTCCAAATTCTTATTTTTTAGCAAACTCTTGCTCACCTGTGCATTCATCGTCATATAAGATGGCGAAGTGCCGGGTATTTGGTATTTAACGGGATTGGCTGACGTAGAGGGAATCCTTTTTTCTCCCACATAATTTACTGTGTAGTCAAATTTCCAACCCTGCAATTCATAACCGAAATTAGCAAATGCCCTGTTCCTTGCCGTGAATGGTTTTGAAAGTAATTCATTTCCATAGGTAGACTTCACATCAAATAAACGATAAGCCACCCGCACATCTAATTTACGAACTGGTATAAAATTAAATTCTGCCTGGAAGCTGTTAGAATAAGACTTTCCAGCCAAATTATAGAAATTTATTTCACGTGGATTTTCTAAATCTACTACTATTTGGTTTTGAAAATCATTCCTGTAATAGTCAAGGCTCAACATCGCATCACGTGTAAACAATTTCATCTTTTGGTCCACAGAGATTCCTTTATTCCAGGATACTTCAGGATTCAAACCATACGCCTTTCCTTTCTGAGTAGAAAGTAAATTAACCTCTCGCGCACTTACCAAAACACCCATATTTTCAGCAAAAATATTTGCTGTACGCTGTCCTCTTCCGGCACTTACTCTCACAACTGTTCCTTTAATAGGTTCATAGCGTGCATTAAGTCTTGGCGTGGTAAACCATCCATACAAACTATTGTGATCTTCACGAATACCGGCAACTATACTTAATTGATCACTTACATCATAAGTATATTCAAAGAAAGCCCCGGGCACTATTTCATATCTTTTGTAATTCTTTATTTCAAAAGTTTCGTTGTATTTATCAGCAACGAAACTGATACCAGTTCTAAATTTATGATTTGAATTTCCGATGATACTTTGGTAAATTAAATTAGAGTAAATATTACTCTGCACAGCATCATATTTTTTCAAGCCAAAGAAAGAATTTTGGTTATGGTTGAATGCAGATAATTGCAAACCGATACTTTTATATTTTTTACCGGGAAACACATATCCTATTTTGGCGAATCCTTCATAGCGGCTTATATCTATACCCAATCCATATACCGGTGCTGATTTATCCCTTTTATCGAAGTTTATTTCACCACCAACTTTATTATCTATCAATGCTTTTGCACCAAACTGGATCATCAACCCTTTATCATCATTATAATGCCAGCGATTGATTGCACTGAACAAGTTACCAGTGGGTAAATCCCGAAATCCATCTTTATTCTGATCAATTTTATTCGTTAAAAAGTCATCATGAATTAATAATCCGGTTGACCATCTTTTGCCAATTGGCTGGGCAATATTTACATTCACGTCTGTTTTACCTTCCTGGTTGATATATCCGTTTACATATAATTTTTCACTATTTTCCGGTTTTTTCAATTCCACATTTATCTGTCCTGCAATACTCTCAAATCCGTTAACAACCGAACCTGTTCCTTTGCTCAATTGAATGCTTTCTATCCATGGGCCTGCGATACTGTTTAAGCCTAATGAAGTTGCCAGGCCACGCGGTCCCGGAAGATTTTCTACTGTCAATAAAGTATAATTTCCGGACAGCCCCAACAACTGGATCTGTTTGGAACCCGTAACTGCATCTGCATAAGACACATCCACACTGGGATTGGTCTCAAAACTTTCGCTCAGATTACAACACGCCGCTTTCAACAAATCTTTTGAATTGATCATCACAGAGCGAAACGCACCCATAGTATTTATATAAGTGGTACGGGATTTTGCGGTGATCTTAATATCCTTTAACTGCCCGTTAGCTGCAAGAATTACCTGTAGTTGTCCAGGCTCTTTTACTTCAAGTGAATCAGATTGATATCCTGAAAAACTAATGATTAGTCTGGAACCCGTTTTTACCCGTGGAATTGAAAAAACACCATGGGCATCTGCAAAACTTCCTTTGGATTGTCCTGC
The DNA here is from genome assembly GCA_039922615.1 of Ginsengibacter sp. Lineage (GTDB taxonomy): Bacteria > Bacteroidota > Bacteroidia > Chitinophagales > Chitinophagaceae > Ginsengibacter. The sequence goes on along the minus strand of JBDTEF010000338.1, from coordinate 5,039 downwards.
CCACAGAATAGTAGCGCCTGCCAAAGGTGTGAAGTTCCCTTTGTTATCCTCTGACATAACTACACCGGAAACCATATCTGATGTGGTTTCCGGAATACCCTCTTTTAAAAAGTGTCCTTCATTGGCAGGGTCTTTATAAAGACAACATTCAGGTAACGCTTCATAAGCAGCATCCGTTGCTTTGGCAAATGCATTGTCATGACCTACTTCAGCTAATTTAGCATAGATCTCATTTGGTTTAATAATGTCAGGATTAAAATTAACAGCCAACATCTTGGTACTAACTTCCCAAACTGCTGTTTTGATACCCTTCATTTTCATTGCCTTTTCTATGCGGTTTTTACAAGATACGCAAACACCTTCCACCCTGAAGGTGTCAGAAATATTTTTTTGCGCATCGGCAGAAAATGAGCTCAAAGCGAAAATACAAACCAGGAATAATAATTTTGAGAAAGGCTTCGGCCTTCCGGCAAAAGACGAGAATAATTTGTGCAACATATATAAAATTTTGAAAAATTCAGGAATAGGATAACCCAATAAAAAATCAACATCCCAAGAATGGACGGCGATCAGGATAGAAAGTATTTCATGCTAACGTGTAAATACCAGACTGGAATTATCAGATTCTAAAGTTGCAGTAAAGTATGTTGAGATCAGGTGGAGTTGCAGATGCAATCCTTTCACCACTTAATTCAGCGGGAGTTGTTGGAGTTACAAGCTGCCGGTCAATAATCAGATAAAATACAGGAAGTAAAACATCAGCTATTTTATAAACAGGTGCTATATTTTCTGACTGCTTTTGATCAGCATTTACTTTTAAAATTTTGATAGCATCCTTACAACAATCATTTGCTGCATTTTTGTGCATACCACAATTTTCGCATTTATCATTTTCTTTTTCCTGGAAAGACCAGTCTATGACCTTTCCCATACATTCATGAACGTAGATGGAAGCGCCGGATATCGATGTGAAATAGGCAAAGGTCGCTATGAGAAAAAGAATTTTTTTCATTAGGCCGCGAAGATAGTCATTAAATCCAAAAGAGACCAAAGTTTTAGGGTAAGTTTCAATGTAGAAAAAGCTAGGATATATCTTGTTTAACAATTCAATTGAATGGTTTAAAGCTGAAAAAATAAAATCCGGGAGTTTCGAAAAAGCAGCAATTTTTGTTATCTGATTTTATTCCAATTTAAACACAAAATAAATCAATGCATTTTTGTTTCTACAGCTATCTTAGATTACCTTTGCAGCCTTAAAAAAAACGTTTAAATATGGTTGACATAAAACCCGATGAAATTTCGGCAATTCTTAGAAGCCAGCTTAGCAATTTCGATGTAGAAGCGAACCTTGAAGAAGTAGGTACTGTACTCCAGGTTGGAGATGGTATTGCCCGTATCTATGGTTTAAATAATGTAAGTTCCGGTGAACTTGTAGAATTTGAAAATGGAGTAAAAGCAATAGCCCTTAACCTTGAAGAAGACAACGTGGGCGTGGTTTTGATGGGTGATAGCGGGGACATCAAGGAAGGTGCTACCGCTAAAAGAACCGGAAAGATCGCCTCTATTAAAGTAGGTGACGGCCTTGCAGGAAGAGTAATAAATACCTTAGGCCAGCCTATAGATGGCAGAGGCCCTATCACAGGCGATTTATACGAAATGCCATTGGAGCGTAAAGCACCTGGTGTTATTTTTCGTGAGCCGGTGAAACAACCCTTACAAACAGGTATCAAAGCAATTGATGCGATGATTCCTATTGGCCGTGGACAACGTGAGCTCGTAATTGGTGATCGCCAGACAGGAAAATCAGCCATTTGTATTGATACAATCATCAATCAAAAAGAATTTTACAAAGCAGGGAACCCTGTTTATTGTATATATGTAGCTATCGGCCAGAAAGCATCTACTATCGCTGGTGTAATGAAAGTATTAGAAGATAACGGAGCGATGGAATACACTACGATCGTTGCTGCTTCTGCTTCAGAGCCTGCACCGCTTCAGTTTTATGCTCCTTTTGCGGGTGCTGCCATCGGGGAATTTTTCCGCGATACCGGTCGTCATGCTCTGATCATTTATGATGATCTTAGTAAGCAGGCTGTGGCTTACCGCGAAGTTTCTCTATTATTGAGAAGACCACCGGGACGTGAAGCTTATCCAGGTGACGTATTCTATTTGCATAGTCGTTTACTGGAAAGAGCAGCGAAGATCATTTCCAAAGATGAAATTGCGAGGAAAATGAATGACCTGCCTGAAAATATCAAGCATTTGGTGAAAGGTGGTGGTTCATTGACAGCACTTCCCATTATTGAAACACAGGCTGGTGACGTATCTGCTTATATTCCAACTAATGTAATTTCAATTACGGATGGCCAGATATTCCTGGAAGGTACTTTGTTTAACTCTGGCATTCGCCCGGCGATTAACGTAGGTATCTCTGTTAGCCGCGTGGGTGGTAATGCACAGATCAAGTCAATGAAGAAAGTTTCGGGTACTTTGAAATTGGAGCAGGCCTCTTACCGTGAGTTGGAAGCGTTCTCTAAATTTGGCGGAGACCTTGATGCGGCTACAAAAGCAATTTTGGAAAAAGGTGCACGTAATGTGGAAATATTAAAACAACCACAGTTTTCCCCTTATCCTGTAGAAAACCAGGTGGCAATAATTTACCTTGGTACTTTTGGATTGATCAGCAAGATTCCTGTAAAAAATATCCAGGCATTTGAAGAACAATTCTTACTGGAAATGGAAAACAGGCTGCCGGAAGTATTGGCAGAATTTAAAAAAGGAAATCTTCCTGAAGATGGCATCAAAAAAATGACAGAATTGGCAAGTGAAATATCACACCAGTTTATGAAATAATAAAATGTTCAATTTTTTTATAAAGGGAGAAGCGAAAGTTTCTCCCTTTTTTTATGAAAAGAATTATTTGTTAAGGATTTACCGCTTTTCAAAAATTCTTTTCAGGCAGTTATATAATTTGAAAGAGGAAAATAGAGGTTAAAATATTTCATAAATAAACAGTTGGTTGGAATTGATTCAATAATTTTTTTTATGTTTGAATTTAGACCAGGATTTTTAACCAATGCAACGAGGGAAAATTTTTATGATTAATACATTTTGCCGATTCTACCCTAATCTCTGTAATTACTTTGCCTGTTGAGTTTGATGCTTCTTCAAGAGCCTTTAAATGGTTGGATTCTTCTCATATTATGTTTGGCCAGGAACATGAAAAAGCAAAAGATGCGTTGAAATGGGCCGCGCTTACTTATGTGGTAGTCGCTTTGGCATCAATAGCGATGTTGTTGCAGTACATCATGATTTATAATAACAGGAGGTAACAATTAAGTTTACAGTTATCTTTTTATTGAAATAAGTTCATTAGCCCATTTCACCATAATTACTCATTTTTTTTGGTTGGAGGATTCTTGTCAAGCCTGTGATTTTCAAAAATTTCTATTGCCGCCTTCAGCATACCCACAATTCCTATTCCCAATACAATTATACCAAAAGAAAGCTGTTCCAAAACTTCACTTTTTGAAGCATAAATTCCATATAGGCCAATTAGTACAAGAAACAAAGCTGTACAACTCATAGAAATAAGTACTACTTTCCCTTTTTTAGGATTTTCCCAAATCTTTCGAGAGAATTTGTTTTGTGTCTTTGTAGTATCCTGCAATGTTGAAAAGCTAATACTCAGTCCTATAAAAATAAATGCATAATTATAATTCGTCCAGATAGTATCAAACCCCACGAAATAAGGCTTCAACGAATAAAATAGTCCAATTAACATCAATGGATATTGGATATAGCTGATTTTTTGAAAAAAATCTCTTGGGTTAAACATGTGATTAAAAATACTTTATTGGAATAAATTTTTAAAATTATTATGGATTGTATGAAGTGGGTATTTTACCTTAAAAGGAATAAGAATGATTTAATAAAATGGAGAAAATCGCTTAAATAATTAAGTTTTCAATTCAAATGCTTTTCTAATTCTCCATCGCCACCTTTATCTTTTCCTTCCGCTCCCCTATTTGCTGCCGCCACATCGCATAATACAATCCCATCTCAGTCAATAGACTTTCATGATTTCCTGTTTCAATAATTTTTCCTTTCTCTAAAACATAGATCCGGTCAGCATGCATGATCGTGCTAAGCCTATGCGCGATCAGGATAGTAATTTGTTCTTTTTTAGAAGAAATTTCTTTTATGGTATTTGTAATTTCCTCTTCTGTCAATGAATCCAATGAGGAAGTTGCTTCGTCAAAAATCAATAAACGTGGATGACGCAAAAGGGCGCGTGCAATTGATAAACGTTGTTTTTCACCACCTGATATTTTGACACCGCCTTCTCCTATCATTGTATAAATTCCCTTTTCTGCACGTTCTAAAATAGAATAGCATGCTGCCTTTGTCAATGCAGCAATAATTTGCTCATCGGTGGCTTCAGGATTTACAAATAGTAAATTTTCCCGGATAGTTCCTGCAAAAAGCTGGGTATCCTGTGTCACAAATCCAAGTTGATTTCTTAAGTCATCAAAATCAATATTTTCACGGCCAATTTCATTATATAAAATATCCCCTCGCTGAGGAATATATAATCCCACTAATAATTTTACCAATGTAGTTTTTCCGGAACCCGATGGTCCAACGAAGGCAATTGTTTCTCCTTTTTTTGCGCCAAAAGAAATATTATTCAGTGCAGCAAACTGGGCTGATTGGTGTTTAAAACCCACCTGTCTGAATTCGAGTTCATTGAGGTCACCCAGGACGATAGGATGTAACGGTTTTATTTCAGGCTCTTTTTTCATCAGGTCTTCAAAATTATTGAGAGACGCTTCTGCTTCTCTGTATGCAATGATGATATCACCAATTTGCTGAAGTGGACCAAAAATAAAAAATGAGTATAATAATAAAGTCATCAATTGGCCCGGGGTGATCGTATCCTTAAATATCAACCATAATAAAATAAACATGATGGCCTGCCGAATGAGATTTACAAAAGTTCCCTGGATAAAACTAAGCGTCCGGATACTCTTCACTTT
>JBDTEF010000337.1:0-30728 GCA_039922615.1 Ginsengibacter sp. | reverse complement strand
TTTCTGAAAAAGAGCAGTTGGAGATCGCGATGGAGTTAATCAATAAGTCATTAGCAAACCAGGGGTAGGTAAGGTAATTTTTTAGTTATGAAGGCATATTTTCTCAGACTTGATTTGTTCATTATTGGCAAAGCCGGGTTGGGACTAATGGCATCCTAACAATCTAACCATCCAACAATCTAACCATCCTACAATCCAACAATTTCTAAATCCCACCATCCAACTATTCTCCCCCCGCCAACTCAATCCCATTTCCCTTGAAAATAATCATGTGATTTTTATACAAATTACCAATGGTCATTTTAAAAGTTTTCTTGCTCATTTCAAAGAAGGAATAAATTTCTTCAGGACTTGATTTATCATGATAGGGTAGGCTTCCACCATTTTCTTTTAGCAACCGAAGTATTTTATCTGAAGCATCTTCCACACGGTTATAACCGGCTTTTCCTGCCGCAACATCGATTTTATTTTCGGGTAATATCTTTTTTATAAATCCTTTGAAAGGGTCTCCTATGGCGATGTTCCTATAAATTTCATTATTGTGCAACATACCTTTGTGCACATTATTTATGATCATTTCATAGCCGATGTCCGTTTGCCTGTAAACGATCAGGTCCACTTCGTCCATTTCTTTTACCGTCAGCTCTTCATTAGAAAGAGTGGAATCAAATTTTTCAGTGGCAGCCAATCTTCCCGTCTGATCATCCATAACTATTTTCACCAGGTATTCTCCCTCCGGTGCCATAAATGTTTTGATCTTTGATTTTGGAACAAAAAGATCTTTCATTAATCCCCAATATAAAAAAGCACCTTGGTTTGTTGAACTTACGGCTTTCAATCTAACAATATCGCCTAATATGCCATAAGGTTTTTCTGTAGTGGCAATGGGCCTGTCCTCCCCGTCGAAATATAGAAAAACTTTTATTTCGTCACCTATTTTAGTACCGGGTGGCACATATCTTTTTGGTAATAAAATACCCTGGTCACCATCATCAAGAAAAACGCCGGGCGATTTCTCTTTGATTACCTTCATTAGATTATATTCACCCATTTTTACCATCAATAATTATTTTTGTGTTTACGTAAAGATAATGGAAGTTGATGTCACGCTTAATTTGGATAAATTAAAAATGAGTCCGGAGGAATCAGCCACAGATAAAACGTCAGTATCATTACCATTGGATTCTTTCCGGGATGATAATCAACATAGGTATTTTGTGCTGAACAAACCCTATAACATGGTCTCACAGTTTGTAAGCCCTCATCCTGTAAATTTGTTGGGTGATTTGGATTTTACTTTTCCTGAAGGTACACATGCCATTGGCCGCCTGGATAATCATTCCGAAGGATTACTATTACTCACTACCAATAAGAAAGTGACACGGTTATTATTTTCTGGTAGCAAAGCACATAAGCGTGTTTATCTTGTGCAGATCAATCAAATTTTAAGCAGTGATAACCTGGCGGTTTTAAGAACCGGGGTTAAAATCAGAATAGGAATAGATGAATTTTATACCACACCACCTTGCGAGGTAATAGTTGTAGAAGATCCAAAAAGCAGGTATGCATTTTCAAATGATTGTGCTGATTTTGGCCCTCATACCTGGCTTACTATAACGCTTTACGAGGGCAAATATCACCAGGTTCGTAAAATGATGGGCGCTATTCATCATCGTTGTAAACGATTGATTCGGTTAAGTATTGAAGGAATCGACATTGATAATTTAAATCCGGGTTGTATCAGCGAATTGTCGGAGGAAGTTTTTTTTTCTAAATTGAATATTTGATAATACCGGATTATTTGTTGTGAACATTTTCCCTCTTGGATCATTATAATTTTAAACTGGTATGGAATTAGTATAGTTGAAAATAAAATTAAAACATGACTACAAATAAGAAATCAAATACGCCATTATTAGTTGCCGGATTGGCAGCATTTGCATATTATAAATATAAAAAAATGTCACCTGAAGAGAAAGATAACCTGGTGAGTACTGTGAAACAAAAAGGGATGGATCTATACGAAAAATATATTCCTCAATCTATAAAAGATGTTATTGGCCTCAGAACTGAAAATGATGGAACTATTAAGGTGAGCTAGTGTAAAAAAAAGATTACGCAAAATTTTGATAATTTGTAGCTGGCTATTTAATAATGATAAAGTCATTAAGTATGAATAAGGTCAGGCTCGTCTGGTTATTTTTATTGACGGTTTTGATGGTGATTGCCATGAAGATCCAATGGAATATTGCAAATAGCAGCACGGAAAAGGGAATCATATCTCTTGAATTAGCCAAAACGCATGAGGAGGCGAAATTAGTGACATCAGATTGGTTTATTCCGGGAGCTATTTCTAATACTTACCTTGATTTTGTATTTATCATTGTTTATTGTTCATTTCTATTTTTCGGTATTTACCGGCTAGCCGACAGGTTGAGAAACCCGGAAAAATATTTAAAGAATTTAGCCTGGTTGGCACCCCTGGCTGGTTTACTCGATTTTGTTGAGAATTATAAAATGCTCATTTTTCTGAACGATGCCAATTATTTCGAATCTTCGTATCAGGCTTCGATTTTGAAATGGGGAATTGTTGCCTTCTTATTTTTAATATTGATTTATTTAGCATGCCGGGTGAATGATTACGAACGAAATAAAATAAAATATTAGGAAGATACTTATTACAAATAAAAAAGGCCCTGGAATAAATTTTCCACGGCCTTTTTTATTATAGTACCCGAGGCCGGATTCGAACCGGCACATCCTTTCGAACGCTGCCACCTGAAGGCAGTGCGTCTACCAATTTCGCCACTCGGGCCTACTAATCAGCAAAAAAAATGCTTTAGCAACACATCTGAAAATATAGGTGCAAATCTAAAGGGATTTTTTTTAAAAATAGTTACAGGTGATGGCTGGATCAAAATTAAAAATACAGTTTAAATGAAATGGTAAACCTGGGTCAAAATTTTAAGTGTATTTAATTGACTACAAGAATTTTTCCTGAAACTATATTTTTGCCTGCCTTTGAAATGACATAAAAATAAAGCCCGGATGGCATGTTGCCCGTATTCAATTCTTCCTTTACAGATTGTATTTCGCGGACAAATAATCGTCTCCCGGTAACATCAAATATGGTGATCATTTGCCCATCAGGAACAGAAGTATAAAATGCGATTGTATGTCCTCTTTTTACGGGATTGGGCGCAATAAGATATTTCCCGTCAGGCACATAAATAATTGATTGTTGCACAGAATAAATGATCTGCCCGGTTTTTAATTTAATTACTGTCCTGAAAGTGGTTAAACCTTCTGGCAGTGGATTGATATCTAAATTGTAGGAAAGGCCATCTTTACCTGCAAAGCCTTTTAGGATAATAAATTGGTCGCCCATAATTTTTTCAAAAAAAATGGAATCGACTAAATATTTAGTACCCAATTCCAGTTTCAGCATAGCGTGTGGGCCATCGTTAGTAGCAATAAATGAATTGATATAGCATCCGGCACCTTGCAGTGTATAATTAAATGCATAACTTTTTGCACCTCGTAATCCCTGTGATAAAACTGGAGCCACAGCTATGAATTTTCCATTGAATAAATTCTTGTTGATGACAACTGATGTATCATTTGTAGTCAATAAGGGCATCAAATATTTATTTCCCAACGTATACAATTCGTAGTTGCTAATTCCTTTGATTTTATTCCAAAAGATCAGTAAAGAATCTCCACAAATAAAGCCTGTATGTGGTTCTGTTAATTTTGTGATCAGGAATGTATCTGAATAATAAAATTGATTTCCTGATTTCAATCTCAAAATAGAATTTGAAATAGTATCGGGTGTATTCCAATTTAAATAATTTTTAGAAAGGTTACTACTGTTAGAGATAGTTTTCCAGTCTGTAAACGGCGGATAGCTGTATTCTATACTGGCATTGCCTTTTAATGTTGTTTCCCACCTGATTATATTATTCTCTCCGGCAATAATTACATCTACTTTAGATGGTCTTGTAAATTGGAAAGAATTTAAAGAGTCCCATGCATAGGCAATATAATAGGGCTGTTTTGAAGTGGTAACATCATATCCATAAATATTTACCTGGTAATTTCCTTCCGGCGGATTATCAAGTGTTACCTGCTCTACATTGTTCAAGCTATCGCGACCTCTATAGGCCTTTAATCCTAAGGAATCTGCATTAGGAAAAGTGTGTAATACCCACGGAGCGGTAATTTCATTTGTCTGAACATTTTTTATAGAAAGATCAAGGTCATTGATGAGTGCTTTCGGAATCATGGGTTGCGATGCTAAGTCGTTCCAGGCAATGGTTACTTTTAATGTTTTACTATTTTTGGGGATAGTGATTATAAATGATTGCGATTCATGTTGAGAAATATTGCCGAAAAAGATTGAATTTTTTTCAATTGTTTTCATCGCTTTTAAGGCATTTAAATTTCCAAAACCGCTTGCAAAATCAGGGCCTGGCGTATTGAGATCGTCTGCTGTATTGATTAGTATGGCTTTTAAGAGGGAAGAAGGTAAAAGGCTATCCTTATGCTTCAATTGATAAAATTGTTGAAGTAAGATGGCTGTGCCTGAGACCAATGCAGCAGATTCTGATGTTCCATTTAATTGGAAGGCGACAATTTCAGGTTTTATTCTACCATCATAGGCAGGCCCACGTGAGCTTTGCGGCGCCACATTACCTAATGAATCCACACCACCAACAACTAAAGCATTTTTTGACATTTTGAAATTACCTGTGATGGTTGCATAACCTTTTACGCCAGCATATGGTCCAACCGTAGAGGCGGATGCTCCATCATTTCCTGCCGAAAAAACATGAAGAAGATTTGGGTTTAAATGAGCGCTGTTATCAAAAGCAACCGCACTTACACCATAATTATTATCTATTAAGGTACCATAGGAATGATTTTGTACCGAGATCTTTTGTTGTAAATAATAGGCTGCCGGGTCGGGAAGTAAATTCGCAAAGGATGATGAAGATATATTTGCGCCCCAGGCGGCACCTTTCGCGTACCATACAGAATTACCACCACCGGCGATGATGGTTGCCATGAAGTTCGCATGATTGGAAATGTTGGATGATGCGAGAGGAGAGGGGTCCATTCTTCCTTTTAAATCAATATCAGTTGTATCATAATTTTCCTCTTTGATAGATACGTGTTGCCCCGCACCATTCATGTCTGCATATAAATTATGGACGATATTTACTTTATTAGCTGACAAATCGAATCCGGGAACACCTAACTCTGCTGTGGGTTTTTGGGAAATAATATCTATGGATAAAACCCGGTTATCATCTATAAAATAATGTCTTATTTGTTCAATGCTTGCAAATACAGAAAATATATTTTGCTCTGGCAATTGAAAAACATTCTTTTCTTCACCAGGCAAAATTTGCATTAAATTTTTTACAAAGGACTTGTTGGCTGTTTGAATAAGAAAATGCCTTTTTTCGACTTGATTGGTTTTTTCGCTCATTAGCATTTTTACAGATGCTGACATTTTCCATCCATTATTTGCCGGCAATTTTTTATCGATAAAATTTTGTGATTGAATTGAAATGGAATCTATATTGATGATAAAAGTGAAATCATCTAAGATTCTTGCAGATTTTACAGATATAGATTTTTTTGCCTGAATCGGAATGTTTTGGTTTAAAATGATTATATAAAAAGGAGATTCAATTTGCTGGTTGGGGGTATTGACATATCGATTATAAAGACTCAAATTACTGGGTAACTGAGCAAAAGAAACGGTGCAATAAAAGAGGCAAAAAAGAAGGTAAAAAAAAGTTTTGCACATTTTAAAAAATATTGTTTGCAAAGTATTAACATAATACCAATTCATCTATATTTATATAATTATTATTCAAAAAAAAAATTAAAAATTAAACAATGAGAGTACGTTCAAATGCTTTTTTAGGAATTCTGGCCGTCGGTTTTGTTTTTGTTTCTTGTCAAAAAGAAGAGAAATTAATGCCCCAGGTCTCCCAAACTGTTTTAAATCAAATAGCACAATTAGGTTTCAGTACGGATGGTGTTCACCAGGTGAATAATGGTTACCTGGTAGAAGGCGATATTTTGCTTACCGATGCCAATCTAAGAGAGCCATCGAATTCTCCTACTTTATTGATTGCAGATGAAGAGCAATACAGAACCACCAACCTGGTTACTTCTTTGCCAAGAACAATTACTGTTTCTGTTTCCGGTACTTTGACTTCATTACAGGTATGGTCAGACGCAGCAGACGCAGCAATAGCACGTTATAATGCTTTACCAAACACCCGTTTAGTTTTCCAAAGAGTTGCATCAGGTGGAAACATTGACATCTTTGGTTTCAATGAAGGCCCTTCCGGTGGTTACATCACTCTGGGCTCATCAGGATTTCCTACAGGCGGAAACCCTTTTAATCAAATAAAGATGAATACCAATACTCAGGCTTATGGTTCTAATCCTAACCTTGGTTATGTAACCTCTGTAATTCAGCATGAGATGGGCCACTGTATTGGTTTCCGTCATACAGATTATTTTAATCGCAGTTTAAGTTGCGGCGGATTTAAATTTAATTCAAATGAGGGTAAATCGACTGTAGGCGCTATCCGGATTCCAGGCACTCCTTCTAAAACGGATAAATTATCTTTTATGCAAGCTTGCTCTAATGGTAGTGATCGTACGTTTAGTGCAAATGATAAAATAGCAATGGACTATTTGTATTAATAAATACTGATTTTATTTATTTTAAATGGCCCGGATTAACCCGGGCCATTTAATTTTATCTTTAAAAAAGGGATTAGACACTCACATTAAAATCCCGCAAAGCTTCATTCAGACTCGTTTTCTTATCGGTACTTTCCTTTCTTTTACCAATAATTAATGCACAACTCACGCCAAATTCGCCTGCAGGAAATTTTTTATTGTATGTACCCGGAATCACCACGCTCCTGGCCGGAATCACACCTTTTGTTTCTACCGGAATATCTCCGCTTACATCAATAATTTTGGTTGATTGAGTCAGTACGACATTGGCGCCAAGAACTGCTTCTTTTTCCACACGCACGCCTTCTACTACAATACAACGGCTTCCTATAAAACAACCATCTTCAATGATGACAGGACTTGCCTGCAATGGTTCTAATACGCCACCAATACCCACTCCACCACTTAAATGAACATTTTTCCCTATTTGCGCGCAACTGCCTACAGTCGCCCAGGTATCTACCATGGTGCCTTCATCTACAAAAGCCCCAATATTTACATAGCTTGGCATCAGTACCACATTTCTTCCAAGGAAGCTGCCGTATCGTGCAATCGCATGAGGTACTGCACGAACGCCCTGGTCTTTATAATCTTTTTTTAATTTCATTTTATCATAAAACTCAAAAGGAGGTAACGTATAAGTTTCCATCTTTTGAATACCAAAATATAAGACTATGGCCTGTTTTACCCATTCATTCACCTGCCAATTTGTTTCGAGATTGTGACTACTAACTGGTATGGCTGTACGTAATTCGCCCCTGTCCAGCTTGTCAATTACATTCCTGATTGCATCAGTGTAGGTTTCATCATTGAGTAGTGCACGATTAACCCATATTTCTCCTATCATTTTTTCAAGGTCCATAGTCTCTTTTTTACAAACTTAAAGTAATGAATCGTTACCTCAGCTGATATAGATAACTTTGTAACTTCTATGCAAAGATTCCTGGTCATACAAACTGCATTTACCGGTGATGTGGTACTCTCCACTGCTTTGCTGGAAAAGCTTCACCTATTTTTCCCTGGATATGAAATTGATATTTTGGTGAGAAAAGGAAATGAAGGATTGTTTGATCATCATCCATTTCTTCATGAAGTATTGATCTGGAATAAGAAGCACGATAAATACCGCAACCTGTTACAATTACTAGGTCAGATCCGGAAAAGGAAGTATGAAAAGGTGATCAATCTTCAACGCTTTGCTTCTACAGGAATTTTGACGGCATTTAGCGGAGCGCAGGAAAAAATCGGGTATAAAAAGAATCCGCTAAGCTTTTTGTTTGATAAAACGTTTGACCATGATATGGTACATGGGCTTCATGAAGTAGAGAGAAATAATAAACTGGTGGAAAGCTTTACTGACAGTACTTTCATCAAACCAAAATTATATCCTTCCGAAAGTAATTTCGAGGAGATAAAAAAGTATAAGGCCTCACCTTATGTTTGTATCGCGCCTTCGAGTGTTTGGTTTACCAAACAATTTCCAAAAGCCAAATGGGTCGATTTGTTAGATTCATTTCCCGGGGATTACCTATTATATCTTTTGGGCGGGAAAGATGATTGGGCATTTTGCGAAGAAATAAAGAAAGGATCAAAAAATGGCCGGGTAGAAATATTGGCCGGAAAATTAAATTTTCTTTCTTCAGCAGCATTGATGCAAGGCGCTACAATGAATTATGTAAACGATTCAGCACCCTTACATTTTGCATCTGCAACCAATGCGCCGGTGACGGCAATATTTTGTTCTACAGTACCTTCTTTTGGTTATTTTCCATTGTCGGATAGTTCCTTCATTGTAGAGACCAAAATTGAATTGGCTTGCAAACCTTGCGGCCTTCATGGATGGCAAAAGTGTCCGCTGGGGCATTTTAAATGTGCACTTACAATTGAAAATCAACAATTATTAAAAACGCTCCCTAACAATGGATGACTTTGAAATAGAATTACATCAGATAATTAAAGTTTTGAAACAAGGTGGAATCATTCTGTATCCAACTGATACGATATGGGGAATAGGTTGTGATGCTAAGAACGCGGTTGCAATCAAAAAAATTTATGAATTGAAAAGGCGCGAAGAAAAAAAATCGTTGATCATATTGGTAAATGATGCCGGAATGATACATAATTTTGTAAAGGATCCCGCACCAAAATTGCTTTCGTATTTAAATGAGCAACAGCAGCCAACTACCTGCATTTTTGAAAATGCCATTCATTTACCTGATATTTTGGTTAATGAGGATGGTACGATTGCCATACGGATTGTAAAAGATCCCTTTTGCAAAATGCTTATCGAACAATTTGGGAAACCATTGGTATCTACTTCTGCAAATATTTCCGGTGAAATCTTTCCTGCAAATTTTGCAGTTGTTTCAGACGCAATTAAATCAGGCGTTGATTATATCGTACAATACCGCCGGGATGATCTCTCTGAAAAAACTCCTTCATCAATAATCAGATTAAATGAATATGGCGAAATAGTAAAATTGAGATAATTCAAATAACAAATCAATTATCTAATCCAAATATCGTGGATGTACAAAACTCATCATTCATAAATTAAGATTCATCATTTTACATCCCATGTGATTTGTGATTTTTAATTTTCTTACAAAGCCAATCCTACACCCAATTGAATTCCATTCACTTTCCAACTTTCTTTACTACCTACATTATCTAAATTAGTAAGGCCACCGACAAATCTGCCATAAACCCTGAATTTTAAGAAGTTCAATTGTACGCCACCTGCCAAAGAAAAATTGCCCGATTTAAAAGCATCCTTGCCATTTTGAAGTAAATCTTTATCCTGGCTTATAACCACGCCAAATTGGGGGCCTGCTTGCAGCGTGAAATATTTATTCAGATTATAGTTAAGCATTATGGGTATGCTTAAAGTATTTACCCTGATATTACCGATTTTATTAAACGAGTAAACTCCGGAAAATCCTGATGCCGTGTCAACATTCGTTTGGTTAAATAAAACTTCCGGTTGAATGGCAAAACCTGCTGCAAGCGGAACAGTCACAAATCCACCTACCTGGAAGCCTGAAGTATACTTGTCTTTAAATGCCTTTCCTGATATTTTGCCTAAATTAGCTCCACCTTTTATTCCAATGGTAAAGCCTTGTGAGAAACCCGCGGAGAAAATAAAAAGTAAGACAGCGAAAGAAATGATTTTCTTTTTCATAATAAACGTTTTTGTGTATGAATGAATTTCAAACGACAAGACAAGATTAGGTCTATTTCCTGAAGGATAGTCCAGTTATGGACGTTAATAATTGTTTAAAATGATCCATTACAAATGGGTTTAAAATATGTTTCCCGGATTATTTTCTCCCCAAAAATTTTTTGTCATGCTTTATTTCTACTCCAAAAAGTTCGGGTTTTCATCATTATTTTTGAATTGAATTCTGTTAACATTGGTTGTATCCTATTCATAATCCATGGTTTTAATGTAACTTCGCAGCTAATTTTAAAATATATCAATGAATGCATTTGAAGGCTTAGGCCTAAATGAGAATTTAGTTAAAGCAGTTACTGACCTCGGATTTGAAACACCTTCCCCCATACAAGAACAAGCAATACCAATTCTACTTTCAGGCACTACAGATTTTGTAGGACTGGCTCAGACAGGAACGGGCAAAACGGCAGCATTTGGTTTGCCATTAATACAGTTGATAGATGCTGCCAACAGGCACCCGCAAGCGCTTATCATTTGTCCTACAAGGGAATTGTGTTTACAAATTTGTAATGATTTACAGGATTTCAAAAAATACACAAAAAATATCAGCGCCGAACCGGTATACGGCGGGGCTTCTATTGTAATGCAGATCCGTGCATTGAAAAAGGGCGCACACATAGTAGTGGCTACTCCCGGAAGACTGATAGATATGATCGAAAGAAAAGCAATCGATCTGGAGAAAGTAAAATATGTTGTATTGGATGAAGCCGATGAAATGTTGAATATGGGCTTCCGGGATGACATAGATTTTGTACTAAAAAATACAGTTAACCGAGAAAGTATTTGGCTATTCAGTGCTACTATGCCGCCGGCTGTACGTACCATCGCCAAGAATTTCATGAGCAACCCAAAGGAGATAACCGTTGGGAAAAAGAATACAGGTAATGTGAATATTTCACACCAGTATTTTATAGCGCCTGCACATTCCCGGTATGAGACTTTACGCAGATTAGTGGATTTTAACCCTGATATGTATGGAATAATTTTCACTCGTACTAAAGTAGACGCACAGGATATTACTGAAAAATTATCGAAAGAAGGATATGATGTTGAGGCCATTCATGGTGACCTTACGCAACAGCAGCGTGATAAAGTAATGCAGCGTTTCAGAACAAAAAATCTGCAAATGCTCATTGCCACTGATGTTGCTGCAAGAGGTATAGATGTGGAGGGAATCACGCATGTAATCAATTACGAACTTCCCGATGATATGGAAGTGTATACGCACAGAAGCGGTCGTACTGCCCGTGCAGGTAAAACAGGCATCTGTATTTCCATTTGCAATAGCCGCGAATCATACAAAATTAAGCAGTTGGAAAGAATGGTGAATGCAGAATTTGTCCGGCTTGATATACCATCCGGAAAGGATGTGTGCCGTAAACAATTTTTTAACTTCATGGATAAACTGATCAATACAGATATATCAAGCGGAATCTATGAGACTTACATGACCGATTTGTCTTCGAAGTTTGAGAATATTAGTAAGGAAGAAGTACTTAAAAGAGTAGCTGCACTTGAGTTTGAGCAACTTTTAAAACATTATGAGAATGCCGATGATCTGAATGTGAAAATAGACAGGGACAGGCGAGTGCAACCTAATAACGCGCGTACCCCTGAAAGAAGAGAACGCCCTACCTATCAAAGAGATGGTGGCTTTTCAAAACTTTATATTAACCTGGGAACAAAAGATGGTTTCTATAAGGCTAGTTTCCTTCAGTACATCCTTGATGAAAGCAATTTAAAGAAAGAGGTGTTGGGAAGAATCGACCTGCGGGACATGAATGCCTGGGTAGAAGTAGATAAATCTTCAGCAACAAAAATGATAAAGAGTCTGGATGGTAAAACACATAATGGTCGCCAGATACGAATGAATGAGGCAGATGGCGGCGGCAGCAAAAGCAGGCCTGGTGAAGGTGATCGCAGACGAAGAATCCCTGTTAGGGAAAACAGGTAAGATTTTTTTCATGGTTTATATTTGAACAAGCCCTGGTATTCATTGCCGGGGCTTGTTGTTATAATGGATATTTTTCCTGGAGGTGATCAATGGTAGGTCGATCCAATTTAAAACCTTCTTTTGAACATTAAGATAGATGAAATCAACTTGCAACCCTGGATCTTCCATCAAATTTAAAATTATTCTAAAGCCGGGTTATACATTATAACCAAATGATAAAACCTATTGATTAAATGGCTATTTTCGTCATCCTGTGATTTTTAGCATTTTGAGGTAACAAGTTGACAGGAATGGTTATTCATCAAATTAAAAAAAGAAAGATTGAAATTATTTATCGCAATAGTACTAACCATATTTGCTTTTTCAGTATTTGCTATTACTATAAAGAAAAATGTTTCACTGGATCAAAATTGCACCGGATATTTAAAAAGAGCATCTGATGCAAATAGGGTAGAGACAGCAAGAGAAGAACTGCAAAAATCAATTCAGTATTTAGAGACTAATAACCTGACAAAAGGATACACTTCTGTATTGTATAAAACGCCTGATGAGGATATTGAGTTTTGGTATAAAAATTTGAAGGCAAGTGAGAATGAATTGTCCATGGTGAGCGATACTGCCTCCATCCTGGAAAAGACCAATCTCCTGATGAAATTAAAAGAAACTTTGATGGATAGTGGCGAGAAAAATGATAACGTTACTGTGCCTGAAGGATTATCAAGATATCCAAATAATTTGATGTGGGGAATATTCATTTGGTTGGCTATCTTAATTTTATTGAGTCTTTTTATGTGGGGCGCTATTTCGGTTGATAAGAATAGTAGAAAAATGAAAGCAAAAGATACCGTAATTAAATAACACCATATTTTTTGTAATAGGCAACAAGTAAAGCGATAACCTGGTTGTAACTATTCAATCCTTTTGGTTGTTGATTTATCTTTAAATAGTTGCTATAAAGCCACCTAAGTGCAGGTTCTAAATAACCTTCATGTGCAAGATTAAAATCACGCCATTCTTTCAGATCACTTTTTATTCCAGGTAGTAATAGATTTAATGATTCCCGGGATTTTATTGAATCAAAAGAGTAAACATCTCTATTGGCATACATATAAAGACTTAGATAAGTAGAATATTGAAACACCGTATCAGTAGAATTTCTTGCTGCCAGGTAGCCTGCAAAGCTGGCTTCATCTTCTTTTGCATAACCTAACTGATGGCCCATTTCATGTACTGCAATATCAGGTTGTAAAAATAGCGGCACTGTTGTATTGACCTGGGCCTCGCCAGTAAACGGATTATAATAACCGGTGTATCCTAAATAGTTTCCTAACATTCCGTAAAGTGATGATTTCACCGATATATTTTTATACTTTAGAAATGGAAACATTATCTGTGTTTCAGCATAACATTCTCTGGCTTTTGAAAAAAGTTCCGCCTGTTGGGGGTAGGATGAATTATTGAACACTATAATTTTTTTGGTGCTGTTTACTTTATCCAGTAATAGAGATTGTAAATGAATCAGATCAGAAGTATCGTATTCTACAGTTGATAATTGTAATTGATAGGCAATACCTTTTCGGTTATAATTAATTCCCCAAAATAAATTGAAAACGATATAAATAATGCATGCTAAAAAAATAAGTTTTGTAAATTTCCTCCACAATATTTCAACAGAAAATTTCTTTTGAAAAGCCAGTTTCAGGTTCTTGATGATTTTGTATAACAGCCAGCACGCCGCCAAAAAATAAACCACATCACCGATGCTGAAAGGGATCCAGCCGAATAGAAATCTGAAAAAACGGGAAATGAAAACATAGGCGCCTGTAGAATAATTGTTTTCCACACTGATTGCATTAAAAGAATAGAATTTGATGAATAATATGATGAGTAGTAGTATTGTCCAGGTAATAACGGTTTTTTTTGAAATGTTTCTCTTCTTCATGAATACTTTAGATTGTAAGCTTTAGCGCGAAAATATCATTTCCAAAATCTATACCGTAACCTTTTCTTTATCGTAAATTTTATAGTTGCAAGAAAAATCATCTTCTTTTAAACCGATTTATTAAAAGAAGTGTTTATTTTTTAATCTTTTTTATATTTTAAATTGAATTTACTTACCTTCGCTGCCCTTTATTAAGGTATAATGAGTAACAGGCGTGAATATGATATCGCATTTGTGGGGTTGAAACCTGGAATTCATGAGTATGATTACGTTGTGGATGATAAGTTCTTTGTAGATTTTAATGAGCCGGATTTTACCAATTGCCATGCAACGGTAAAATTGATATTGGAAAAGAGCGTATCACACATGTTACTCAAGTTTGAAATTGACGGTAATGTGAGTGTCACCTGTGACCGATGTCAGAATCCTTTGGTAATAATGCTTTGGGATGAGTTCACCCTGATTCTAAAACAGGTTGATAACCCGGAAGAGATGAATGAGAATGAGGAAGACGCTGATATCTTTTATATATCACGTACCGAAAGCCACATACACCTGGCTGAATGGATCTATGAATTTGTGATGTTGAGCATTCCGAACCAAAGAATGTGCACTGAAGAAGAGATGGGAGGCCCTCAATGTAATTTGCAGGTCTTAGCCCTACTGGAAAAAATGAAATCAAGAGTAGTTGAAAATAATAATCCTTTGCAACAGGGATTGGAAAAATTTAAAAAAAACAATAATAAATAATATTAATCTACGGTTATGCCAAATCCAAAGCGCAGACACAGTCAGCAAAGAAGTGCAAAAAGAAGAACTCATTATAAAGCAGATGCTCCTACATTGAGTGTTGATGCTACTACAGGTGAAACGCATGTGCGCCATCGCGCCCATGTTAGCGAAGGAAAACTTTTCTACAAAGGAAAAGTTGTATCAGAAAAAGCGCCTTCAAAAGCCTAACTGCTTAAGTACATTTTATTGAATCCGGAAGTGGGATTGATTTGCGTCAACCTTATTTCCGGATTTTTTTTTGTTATTAAGTTTGGGTTATGGATATTTACAGGTATAGTAGAATGGTTCTGTTGCAAAAATGCCTTCGGACGATTGTTCTACGATCATTATAATTAAATAGCCAATATGAACATAGCTTTAGATATGATGGGTGGCGATTTTGCGCCGGTGGAGGCAGTGAAGGGCGTGCAGATGTTTTTACGAAATAATGAAAACAATGCGCATCTAACCCTCATCGGTGATGAAAATAAAATAAATCCGCTCCTTGCAACTCTTCAAATAGCCCATTCAAATATCACAGTGATCCATGCTTCGCAGCAGATCGAAATGAATGAGCATCCAACTAAAGCACTTAAGGAAAAGCCGGAATCATCTATCGCTGTCGGATTTTATTTATTATCAACAGGGAAAGTAGATGCATTTATCAGTGCAGGAAATACAGGTGCCATGTTGGTAGGATCATTATACAGTATAAAGGCAATTGCAGGTATTACACGCCCTGCAATTGGTGCTTACATTCCCATGGAGAATGGTGAACTTTCTTTATTGGTAGATGTAGGCCTGAATGCAGATTGTAAACCGGATAATCTTTCCCAGTTTGCCACATTAGGTTCCCTGTTTGCAGAGCATATTTTAAATTATAAAAGTCCACGGGTGGCTTTGGTAAATGTAGGTGCGGAGGAAGGAAAAGGAAATCTTTTATGCCAGGCTGCTTTCCCGCTCCTGAAAGAAAATACTACCATTAATTTTATTGGAAATATCGAAGGACGAGATATACTGATGGATGCCGCAGAGGTGTATGTTTGCGATGGTTTCACCGGGAATGTGTTGCTGAAATTTGCTGAATCCCTTTATGACATTATTCAAAAACGAAAAATAGATGATGAATTCTTTAAGCGGTTTAATTTTGAAGAATTTGGTGGTGTGCCGGTATTGGGAGTCAATAAGCCGGTTATAATCGGTCATGGGATTTCCGGCGAAAAGGCATTTTGCAACATGATAAAAATGGCAGTGAAAATGATTGATATTGATTTTATAGAAAAAATAAGAATGAATTTCTCGGAGTTGTCTTAGGTCTTATCCTATATTTTGCTCAATATTATTTAACTAAATCCAAACTACTTTTATAGGTACTAAATAGTGTATTGTAATTATATTCCGATAATTTCAATGAATATTTAAAGCGCTGTTTTAAAAGGAAATTTTTATGAGTGGGTTTAATCCTTTATTGAAATCGGTACAAGGCAGATCTGCTCATTTTCTCCTATCGATAGTTACCATTTTTTTTCTGTTATTGACTTATCTCCCGGCAAGTGCCCAGCAGGATACTACCCGTTCATGGAGTCGTAATTTTATATCGGGTATCATGGGGAATTTCAGGCGTGACACAGCGCTGATCGATAATAAACCAAGAAGGATCGATGAAGTCTACAAAAAGTATGATGGCCTGATCATCCGGGAAATTTATGCAGAAAGAATTCCATTTGGTATTGCTTTCAGTGATACAGGAAGGGTTACAAATACTTTGATCCGGTTAAGTAATACCATGCATCATCTTACCAAAGTAAGTGTTATAAAAAGAAATTTATTTTTTAAAGAGAATGATACTATTCAACATTTCTTATTGGGAGACAATGAGCGATTCCTCCGCCAATTGCCCTATTTCCAGGATGCCCAGTTCCTGGTAGTGCCCGTGGATGGGACAGATTCTGCCGATATCATAGTGGTCACAAAGGATTTATTTACACTGGGTGGAGAAATAGGATCACTAGGTTTTCAGAAAAGCGATGTGCAGGTGAGAGAGGATAATATACGTGGGGGCGGAAATGCCTTTGTTTTGTATGCATTGTATGATGCAAAAAGAAAAGGAAAAGTAGCCCTTGGTAGTGAATATATCCAGCGAAATATAGGTGGTAGTTTCTTAGATGCTAAAATAGGATACCAGAGTTATTACAATAGTTTCAATGCCCCAAAGGAGGAGAATTTTTACTATTTTAATGTTGTAAAACCCCTGGTAAACCGCTACCAGCGATGGACGTATGAATTGAATCTTTCTTATAATGAAACCAGGAACAGGTATTATTCAGATTCCATTTATAAAACAAATTTCAGGTACAATTTTTACAATATTGATGCATGGACGGCGTATAATCTTCATGCAAAAAATTTTGGGGAACTGGACGAAAATAGCAAATTGCGAAAATTGTTAGGCCTCCGTGTCATAGAACGACAGACGAAGACTGTGCCATTAAAATTTGATTCACTGACAAACTGGGAATTTGCGGATCTGACTGCAGTTCTGGGAACTGTCAGTTTTTACCGTCAAAACTTTTACAAAACGAAGTATATTTATGGATTTGGCAGAAATGAAGATATTCCGGAAGGTTTGCTCCTGACGCTCACCGGTGGTTATACTATAAAGGAAAAAGAAAAAAGACCTTTTATCGGATTCAATTATGAACGTTCTTATTTCAACACCCGCAAGAATTATGTTAGCTATAAACTTCGCGCAGAGGGTTACCTAAACGATAAAAGTCTTGAAGATATTAGTTTGTTAGTATCTGTTTTCTATTTTGACCGGTTAAAAAGAATGGGACTTAAATGGAATCAGCGTTTTTTTATCAATTTCGATGTAGCTAAAGAAATAAAGCCGGTATTAAATGAGCCTCTATTTATCAATAGTATTTACGGTATACCTCAATATGGAAATTTGGACCAGGGAGGTACATTCAGGGGTGTATTGAAAGCAGAATCAGTTTTCTTTAGCCCATGGTCAGTAGCCTCATTTCGTTTCGCCCCTTTTTTATTTAGTAATCTTGCCGTGTATTCGCCCTATTATGCTAACACAAGACTTTTTTCTTCTCTTGGTGGTGGTTTACGTACAAATAATGAGAGCCTTGTATTTGGAACTATTGAATTAAAAGCCTATTTTTTTCCACAAAAGAATTTGACAAATGACCGGTTCAGATTTGATATTTCAACAAACGTACGTTTTAAATATAAAACGCAATTTGTTCAAAAACCAGACTTTATAGAGGTCAATTAAATGCCTGACAAGATAATTTAAATAATAGAAAATCAAAATCCGGTTTTTCTTAGAGAAGAATAATGGTATAAAAAGAAAAATGATGATAAATAATTCTAAGTTTCCTTTTTTATCTGTAATCATTTCACAAGCCATGAAAAATGTTGAACTTATTTTCTGGGTTACCTCACTTATACTTTTAGCAATGATGGATCCCCGGAATAGCGTGCATTTTTCTTTGTGTATCTTTAAGTTATTGGGTTTATCTTTTTGTCCGGGTTGTGGCCTTGGACATTCCATTAGTTTTCTTTTTCACGGTAATGTTAGTGCCTCATTACATGCGCATCCATTGGGTATATTTGCGCTGATCATTATCCTTATCCGTATATTTAAATTATTTTTTCTTTCTTTTAAAAATCATAAAAACCAACTGTCATGCAATTAGGATCCGAATTTAAAGGTGTGAATTCCCTTATATTGAAATATCTCTACGATATAACGCCGGAAGAGCTTATGTCAATTAATGCCCAGTTAAAAATGTCTTCAGAGGAAGAGATCATGCAATTTTGTACGATGTACCGGTCAAAAAGAAAAGATCCCCAATTAATTTTGATTCTAACGCTGCTTGGTTTTATCGGCGTGGCGGGTATTCAACGTATTGTCCTGGACCAGGTAGGAATGGGTATTTTGTATTTTTTTACGGGTGGTTTGTGCCTTATAGGAACCATAGTGGATATCGTAAATTATAAAAGTCTTACTTTAGAATATAATACGAAGATGATAGCGCAGACAATGGGTATTTTAAGTATGTATAGGTAGGTTTTAGGTGATAGGTTTTAGGTGTTAGGAAGTAGGTATCAGGTAGTAGATTTTTGGAGGGATGATATTTAAATATTAAATGGTTAAAAATTTTAAATTTGTTTTCAGTTGACGAAAATAGGACTCATTTCAGATACCCATAATTATTTGGACCCTTCGGTATTTACTCATTTTAAGGATTGTGATGAGATATGGCATGCAGGAGATTTTGGTACTGCAAAAATTTCGGAGGAGCTGGCGAATTTTAAACCCTTACGGGGTGTTTATGGAAATATAGATGGATGGGATATAAAAAGCACCTATCCGGAACAGTTAGTATTTACTATTGAGGAAGTGAAAGTACTTATGATACACATAGGTGGATATCCGCCAAAGTACAACGCTAAATCTAAAAGTGAGCTATTGATACATCGGCCGCAGCTATTTGTAAGCGGGCATTCTCATATTTTAAAAATAATGTATGATGACAAATTGAAGTGCCTCCATATGAATCCTGGCGCTGCGGGGAGACATGGCTGGCAAAAAGTGAGAACGCTGATCAGGTTTGACATCGATGGAAAGGATATGAAAAATTGTGAGGTAATCGAACTTCAATAGTTAATGATTGTTGAATTGATTTTTGCTAATTTGAATAATTTGTAGATTGCAATTTATCGGGTAATTATACAAAAGGAAGTTTTTATTTATTAATTTTTTAGGTTTGTCAATGCCATTTTTTAAAACTCAGATTGCTGCTACATTATTGAAGTGCTTTTTATTATGCTTCAGCATCTCCTATTTTCTTGCCTGTAATAATGTAGATAAAAAGGAAATTGCTTCTACACAGCAATCTCAGGAAGAGAGAAAAGTAGCGCTGAGAGATGCTTTCAAAAAGTACCCGGATTCTACATCACTCATGTTGGATCTTATTGGAATTTATAGAGATGAAGGAAATTATGATACAGCTATGATAATAACGGATCGTGAAATAAAAAAGGATAGTTTAAACGCCTTTTTGTGGAACCTTAAAGGCACGCTTTATTTTGAAAATAACGATACCCTTAATGCGATAAGATCCTTGCATGAGGCAGTGGCTATCTATCCAGATTCAGATTACCTGATTTCCCTGGGAATGATCTATGCAGAAATCAGGAATGCGAATGCGCTTATTATCGCTGACGAATTATTGAAATCTGATAAGGGTAAATTACAAAAAAATGCTTTATTTATCAAAGGTCTTTATTACAATTTTAAAGAGGAACCGGTGATTGCCATTCCCTATTTTGATAAAGTGTTGCAGCTTGATTTTAATTATATGTATGCTTATCGCGAAAAGGCAATTGCTTTATACAATCTTAAAAAATACAAAGATGCCGTGGAGGTTCTAAAACGTGCAGTCACCCTTCAGAATAATTTTGATGAAGGTTATTATTGGATGGGGAAATCTTATGAAAAAATGGGAATGATAGAGGAAGCCATTCAAAATTATGAGAACGCACTTTTGTACGATAAAGATTATGTAGAAGCCAGGGAAGCATTGACACAATTAAAGAAAAAAGATCATTAAAAAACAGACAAATCCTTATTTTATTGTGATCGTTTACTTTTACCCGGCCGACCAGTCATCCGGCTCATCACTGATTTCCTGAATACTGAATCAAACTTTTCCAATTGACCGTCAGTACATAAATTTCTTACCTTTCTGAAATAGGTAAACATATTTACATCAACAATATTTTGATTTTGATTTATAATATTTGCTTTTGATTGCACAAGGGAATCAGGTGGATTTACTGAAGGGACCAAAGAATAAAAATCTTCTTTTGATTTTTTTACTTCATCAAATAAAGGCTTAAGATTTTGGAATTGTTCTTTTCTTAAAAGTGAATATTTATCCAACTGGGACTGGGAGAAGCCTACCTCTTTTTGTAGCGATAGATACAAGCCGCCTTTGTCATCTTTATCAAATTTTCTTTCGTGGGGGTTAGTATTAAACACGAAAAAAAATATCAATGCAAAATTACTCAGTAACAAAATTAAAATGATAAATATAAGTGGCTTCGTGTTGGTGCTTTTGATCATGGTTTCACGTTTTCAAATTCAAATAAATTATTCGTCCCCAACTGGCTGTATTCATCCATAATGCCGGCTATTTCAGTCTTTGGGGCACTTTCAATAGTAATAGAATCTGAAAGAATCACTAATGCATTTATCATCACTACACAACAAATTCCTGCAATGGCAATTGCCGGCCTGGATAAGAAGGAAGAAACTTTTTCCCATAGACTCATTTTGGAAGTCATGCGCGCCTCAAGTCTTGTAAAAAAGAAAGGTTTGGCAGTAGCTCTTTCCATACCGGAAATGCTGTTTAGGGCATTTTCTATTTTATCATTTGAAGGTGTACTCATTGGTATTATTTTTTAAGTCAATTTTTTTTAAAACTATTTTTAGACCGGTTATTTTTACTTTTTCAAACAATGTTACCTTTTGCGGAAGATTATTGTGCGTTCATTTTATAATAGGCTGCAAGATCTTTCCGGAGATTTTTTTTTGATCTTTGGAATAATGAGTCCACTGCTACAATGCTGGTTCCCATAATTTCTGCTATCTCTGCATAACTTAAACTCTCTAACTTATTTAAAATAAATGCAGCTTTTTGTTTCTCCGGTAATTTTTCAATTGCTTTAAAAAGTACCGCAGCTTCTTCTTTGTTTTCCAATTTTATTCCCGGATGCATAAAATCCGGTGCTTCTGCCATTTCTTCATCATTCTCACCATATAATCCCTGTATCCAGGAAAATCTTTTTTTCCTTTTCTTTTTCCTGAGATAGTCCAGGGATTTTGTGATGGTAATTCTATAAAGCCACGTTGAAAATTTAGATTCTTCTTTAAATGAATGGATAGATTCAAATACTTGCATGAATACTTCCTGGGCTATATCTTCAGCGTCTTCCTCATTTTGTAACATACCCAGTGAAGTATTATAAACTGTGTCTTCGTATTGTTCCACAATGACTTTAAAAGCTTCCCGGTCTTTTTTTTTCAATAAAACGATGAGCTCTTTTTCTGTCACAATTACTTATTTAGTAAATCACAATCCTGGCGGTGGAGGAGGAGCTCCGTCATAGAAGCCACCCCGGCGAAAATCCTGTTTTTTTTCCGGGTTCGCCTTGCCTTTTCCAAAAGTCTGCAATTTATAAGTAAATGTCAACATAAAATATTGTTGCAGCACGTCGTTTCTTGTATCCTGTACATAGGCCTCGGTCACATCGCGGCTGATACTTTTATTTTGATTTAAAAGGTCAAAAACGGATAATTTCAATTCACCTTTCTGGCCTTTTAAAAACTTTTGTCCTACCGCCATATTCCATAACCAATAGCTTTGGTTAAAGCCATCTGACAAACCACTGTATTTTTCGTTTGAAATATCATTTTGGAAAAAACTACCTTTTTTTGTTAATAGGTTGGCTGTTAATCCTGCTGATTGGGTTATATAGTTATTGTTTAAAGTTGGCCTTAAACTATTGTTTACGTTATTGATATTGGCTGAGTAAGAAATATTGAAATCAATATACTCGCTAATGTTGCTTGATAATACAGAGCCAATATTATAATTCAGATTCTTAGAAATATTTGACTGACCATTCAGCAAACCAGGCAATTTTGAATAGCTGATGCCACCATTAAAATTAATGTTTGATTTAATAAATTTTAAAGGCATTCCCAGGGTAAAAAATGATCTCGCACTTATGTAACCATCCAGGTTTACAGGTTTAGATAATTGGGATCCTCTGTGCAAAATGATCGTATTGCTCAAAGTAGAATCTTGTTTGGCGGTGTACGTTGCATTACTTACATAATTATTGATTGAGGAAAGGAACACATTGGCAAAAAAGCTTGTTGCTTTGCCGGTGTTTGTGTAATTGTACCGTGCAACCAGGTTGTTGGAATACTGTTGTTTGAGATCCGGGTTTCCTGTTGTATAATAAAGCTGGTTGGAAATATTGATTACATTTTGCAATTGATTGATTGATGGTGGGCTTACTGATGACCGGTAAAATACTCGAAGATTACTTTTTGTTGAAAGCTTTAATCTTGCCATGGCATTTGCCAGGAAATTATTATAGCTATTATCGATCTGGTTCATTTGTGGAAATACCTGGTCACTTTTCAACTCACTATTTTGAAAAGAAATTCCTGCAGAAATCATGTTATTTCTGTCTCCCATTCTATAAGTTAAGCCTGCTCGTTGTGTGTTGTAGGTATTGTCAAATACGTTACTTAGACTGGTGTCAAATTGTGAATATTTTGAAGTAGCATTTACAAAATTATACGTTTCCTGGTCAGCGGTATTCTTCTGAAACGAAGGGTTGTAATTCAATTGCAACTGACCTTTCTTACCCATTGGCTCGGTATATACGACATTGAAATTCCAATTATTACTTTTTGTTTTATTATTGGATAATTGTTGAACGGAATCAGATGTATTTGTGTCGTAATAAATATTATCAGAGACTAAAAGGTTATTGCCGTTTCTATTGCTCATCGTATTACCTACATTCAATGAAATGCTTCTTCCTCTTTTTGTAAAAGCATGCCTGAACAGGATATTATTATTATAATTGTATCCCTGGTTGTTGCTGTTAAGGTCATATACAGTGGAACTTATCAAACTTGTATCCTGGTAAAAATTTTTTCCATTTACAAAATTGATCGCATCATTTTTTTGAAAATTTAACCCTGTTGTAAATAAAATGGAATTATTGGAATCAAGTTTATAATCAAGTCTGAAATTTACCCTGTTGTTATAATTGGTATTGCCATAGATTGAATTCTCATCATAAAAAAGGGTAGTATCTTTTGAAATAAAATTTTGGCGATTGATCGTTTGATTATTAGAAGTCTTGCTATTATTGAAAAAATAACTTCCCGATACATCTATTTTTTTACCCCAGGCATCGCTGTAATTAATTCCTATAGCATTTGTTCTTGCTATTCCACTTTGCGCGCCAACCATTAAATCGTTTCCACCGCCACCTCCGCGTCTTCCTCCTCCACCACGATTACCACTACCTTGAACACCAAGCAAATCCTGGGAAGAGAAATTCTGTTGATTCACATTATTAAGCAATCCAACAACTGAAATTCTCCGGTTATTATTAAAGAAGCTCACGTTGCCACCTGCACTATACCTGTCATCTGTTCCATATCCGGCAAACACTCTACCGAAGTTTCCCTGTCTCATATCTTTTTTTGTCACGATATTAATGGACTTGGTGGTGTTGCCATCATCAAAACCTGTGAGCTGTGCCTGGTCACTTAATTTATCAAAAACCTGGATTTTATCGATTATGGTCGAAGGTAAGTTCCGGAGTGTAGCAGTAGCATCATCTCCGAAAAAATCACGCCCATCTACGGTCACTTTTTTTACACTCTCACCTTGCGCAGTCACACTACCTTGCTTATCTACTGTTACGCCGGGCAATTTTTTGATGAGGTCTTCGCCTGTTGCATCTGGATTTACTTTAAACTGGCTTGCAGAAAATTCCGTCGTATCATTTTTTTGTCTTACAGTAGGTGCGCTGTTAATGACAACTTCTGTAAGGGTTTCAGCAGTTTTTGTAATATTAATACTTCCTAAATCAGAAAGATCTCCTGATACAGAAATGCCTTTTTTTAAATTTGAGTATCCAACCGAAGTTACAGATAAGATATATTTTCCCTCGTTGACATTCTTGAATATGAATGCGCCGTTTTTATCACTTACGGTTTTATAGGAAGTAATTGATGAATCTCTTTTTAACAATTGTAATGTAGCATTTGAAATAGCAGATTGATCTGAATTGTCGCGTAAAGTTCCGGAAACAGTTTGTGCTTTTACGCTCGCTGAAAGTGACAATAAAATTAATAGGGAGGTAATAATTCGGTTCATTATGATAGGTTAATTGGTTATAAGACGCTATTCTTGGGTAAAACCTTCGCCTTGATAAAAATATTTTTAATTAAAAAATTTTATTGTTAGTTGCTGACCTGTTTTCCTGGCCAAATATTTCCCGGTTTCCAATTGATAAGTGTTTATCTTTTTTTTTTAATTTAATAGAGGGTAAATGCCAGGAAGGATTTTGTCGTTTGTTAGTAATTTTTCGATGTCATTTTAATTTTCATTAACGTAACTCAAAATCATTTCATTTATATTGCACTCCCAAAATAGCCAAAAAGTAAAAATATGGAGTATAATAAGATAGTATCAGTTACAGGATTACCCGGTTTATTTGAATTAGTATCCTCAAAATCAGATGGAGCAGTCGTACGTTCGCTTGAGGACAATTCATCAAAATTTGTGAGTACCCGCCAACACAATTTTTCTCACCTGGAGAGCATTGAAGTGTATACCACAAGCAATGAAAATACAAACCTGTCAGAAGTATTCCAGGCAATGAAAAACAGTGATCAACCTCTTCCTGATTTAAAAGATAATAAAGCACTTAAATCATACTATGAAGTTGTGTATCCTAATCTCGATTTTGACAGGGTGTATTCCAGTGATATGAAGAAGATCATAAAATGGTACCAGATCATCGAGAAGAATGAGATCGAGATAAAGATGAAAACGCCTGAAGAAATGCAGGCAGCAGCCGATGCGAAGAATGCAAAACCACTTCATTCTGAGAATGCACATGTAAAAGACATGAAGCCGCAACAATCAAATCCACGGAAGATTGAAAGCAGGGGCGTGAAATAATTTTAATAAAGATTATTAATAAAGCTGGTAATGAAAAATTGCCAGCTTTTGTTTTTTATTCATGTCTATTGCCGTCGTATGATCCGTTTTTATTTCCAATCATTTATTTACATTGTGCCAAAAAGGAAATTTCTGTAATAGTTATATCAATTGAAAAAAGATGAATTGCTGTACAAGTTTTTTCAGTTTATGAGATCAATCAATATATCCGTGTACTAAGCGCAGTTTAAGAAATTAATTTTTTTTGCATCCCACGAATAATAGGAAAGTTTTTTATTGTGCCAAAACCATTGCTAGAATGGGATTGGTAAGTATTTCTTCTTCATTCAACTATCTCCCTTTTAAATGTAACCTATCGTCACATTATCAACCTTCTCTTCAGATTATTTCCCTATATTGTACTTTCGTTTTCCCTAATCTTTCCTAATGCGTAATGAGAAATTTTGGTACTTTATATTCTTTTTACTTATAGCGCCTGTCATTGCTTTTACCCAGGATTATTCCAATAAAGGAAAAGACTTTTGGATCGGTTATGGAAATCACGTTAGAATGTTCGACAATGTGAACGATGCTGAACAAATGCAGGTGTACATTACTTCTGATGTAAATACCACAGGTTCAGTTGACATTCCGGGAATAGGATTTCAGACAACCTTTTCCGTTACGGCCAACCAGGTTACCACCATAGATATTCCTCGAACGGCCGCATTATTTGACGAAGGTTTATATAATACCGGCATTCATATCACTGCAGGTTTGCCTGTAGTTGTTTACAGTTTTATTTATGTAAATGCTATCTCAGGAGCCACACTATGTCTGCCCACCAATGTATTAGGTAGGGAATATTATTCTGTAAATTTTACGCAAATTTCCAATGAAGCTGATTGTTATTCCTATTTTTTTGTAGTAGCTACGGAAGATAATACTGTTGTGGAAATCACTCCTTCTGCAGCAACAAAAGGAGGAAGGCTTGCCAATGTTCCTTTTACCATTACAATGAACAAAGGAGAGATATACCAGGTACTAGGGGCAGCAACTACCAGGCTTACCGGTGCTGATCTCACAGGATCTTCAATCCGATCGATAAATACAGGCGGCGGATGTAAGAGGATTGGCGTTTTTTGTGGAAGCGGTAAAATATCTATAGGATGTGGCGGCATTGGTACTTCCGATAATCTTTACCAGCAAATTTATCCTAATAGTTCCTGGGGTAAAAAATACATAACGGTACCTACAACCAATGATGGAAATAATTACCAGGTAAATTTTTACAGGATCATTAGACCCAATCCGGCATCTATAGTAAAATTAAATGGAGTGGTAATACCCCAGGCTGCTTTTACCAATAATTTCTATTATGAATTTAGCAACAATACAACCAATATAATTGAATCTGACAAAGCAATTTTCCTGGCACAATACCTTACTACCTCCACTCCGGGTGCCAATGCCAATTGCGGAAATAATGGAATTGGCGACCCTGATATGATTTTTATTAACCCATTAGAACAAACTATCAACAGAGTAACACTGAATTCGATGCAGCCTTCGTTCAATACAAACCTTACTACCCATTTTATAAATGTAGTCATACAGAATAACCCGGCAGCAATTAATACTTTTCAAATTGATGGTGTTTCTAAATCATCAGCATTCATGCGTGTAAACCAGGATAACAGTTATGCTTATGCGAGAATAAATGTCTCGAAGGGTGCGCATACCATTACTTGTGATTCAGGTTTTAATGCGATCGCCTATGGTTTGGGGAAAAATGAATCGTATGGATATTCTGCAGGCGCTAATTTGCGTGACCTTTACCAATATATAATCATTGAAAATGTATTCACTGTAGCAAATGTTCCTGCTACTTGTAAAAATTCACCATTTGGTCTCTCCATTGTTTTACCCTACAAGCCTTTAAGTCTTAGTTGGGAATTTAATGGTTTGTTGAAAGATACACTCATCAATGCGCCTGTACCCGATTCGATTTGGGAAATTAACGGTCGAATACTTTATAAATTCAGGCTTACAAAAACATACCAGATAGATCAAACCGGTAATTTCCCCATTAAAGTGATGGCGGAAAACCCCAATTCAGATGGGTGTAATGGTAAACAGGAAATTGACATTGATCTGCAGGTATATAACCGGCCTGTTGCAGCATTTGACACATCATTTACCGGATGCCTGTATGATCCGATCCTTTTCCTGGATAAGACAATCACCGGAAGACCGGATGTCAAATGGAATTGGCAATTAGGAGATGGCACCCTAAGTAATACCAAAAACGTATCTCATAATTATGCCAGGGCCGGAATTTACCAGGTTACTTTCTCCTCTGTAAATGATCTTGGCTGCAAATCCGATACGATCCAAAGAGCGATAAAAATAGATGAATTGCCGGTAGCGTCTTATAAAATTCCTCCTTTGAATTGTGGATCAGATGCGGTATTTTTTACCAATCAATCTACTTTACCGCCGGGTGTGCCTTCTTTATTTTATTGGGATTTTGGTGATGGAGTAACCACTACATCCAACAGCCTTCCAGGTATTTCCCATATATATACTGCTGAAAAAACATATTCTACCTCCATGTATGTTGCCACAGAAAAGGGTTGCAAGAGTAAAGTAGTTATACTTCCTATTACCATTAATTTTAAACCTGTGGTAGACTTTATATTACCTGAAATATGTATCAACGATGTATATGCAGATTTTACCAATGGGAGTGTGATTGGTGATGGGAACCAATCCCAATTGATTTACCTATGGAATTTTGGAGATGCTGCCAATTCTAATCCGGCCAATCCTAATATTTCAGTTACAAAAAACGGCCGGCATGCTTATACGAAGGCAGCGAATTATACTGTGTCTTTGAAGGTTACTTCCAGGGAAGGGTGTGAATCAAGTGTGACGAAATTATTTACGGTTAACGGCGCGATTCCAAAAGCTAACTTTATTATTGATGATGCAGGTAATTTATGCAGTAACCAGGCAGTAACTATTACAGACGCATCTACTGTAGATTTTGGAAATATTACCAAAGTCGAAACCTACTGGAATTTTGCAAATGATCCTTCCAAAGTGGTCATTGATAATGAACCTTCTCCGGGTAAAAAATACGCTTTTAACTACGCTGATTTTGGATCCCCTTCTTCAAAAATTTACCAGGTAAGTTATGTGGTCTATTCAGGAATTTCCTGCAAAAGCACCATTTCGAAAACCCTCAATTTGCTGGCAAGCCCACAACTATCTTTTAATGTTCCGGCGCCTGTGTGTGCAGAAGTACCTTCTTTTCAACTAACTACTGCATCTGAAACTGCAGGTTTGCCGGGTGTCGGCCTTTACACCGGCAATGGTGTTACCAGTGCCGGATATTTTACACCGAGTCAATCGTTTGCAGGAAGTGTTAAGCTAACCTATACCTTTACAGCAAGCAATAGTTGCAGGGCTGATATCAGCCAAATTATTATTGTAAATCCTACTCCGAAAGTTGATGCCGGTCCGGACAGGCTCCTGCTGGAGGGTGAACCAATTATGATTAATGCGAATGCTTCCGGTAAAGGCCTTACTTATTTGTGGTCTCCTCCATCCGATATAACGCCCGTTCAAAGTTTAAGACCTTCAGTTTCCGCTACTGAAGATAGGGTTTACACAATTAAGGCGACTTCATCAGATGGATGCACAGCGAGTGATCAATTACTGGTCACTGTGCTGAAGATTGTGAAAGTCCCCAATGCATTCACGCCTAACGGAGATAATATCAATGATACATGGCAGATAAAATTCCTGGCAACTTATCCCGGATGTGAGGTGGATGTATTCAACCGGTATGGCCAGCCTGTTTATCATTCTACCGGGTATTTAACGCCATGGAATGGAACGTACAATGGCCAACCACTTCCGGGAGGAACTTATTATTATATTATTAAACCTAAAAATGGAAGGGTGCCTATGAATGGTTCTGTTACCATCATCCGTTAATCTGATAATTAAATATGAAAAAATTTTGTGTGATCGTTGTCGTACTATTTTCCTCTTTGGCAGGGAGTGCTCAGCAACAACCTCAATACACACAATATATCATTAATAATTATATCATCAATCCTGCCCTTTCCGGCATTGAAAATTATACAGACGTTAAAATCAGCCATAGGCATCAATGGGTAGGTATAAATGATGCACCTATAACTACCTATTTAACGATCCAGGGACCCATTGGAAAGAAAGATGATCGTACTTCTGCTACGTCATTTGACATACCCGGTGAAAATCCCAGGGGTAAGAGTTATTGGCAAACATATACTGCGCCGCCACCGCATCATGGAATAGGGTTAAAGGTCATCAATGATCGCACGGGTCCTTTGAATAATTTATCGGCTTACGGATCCTATGCTTACCATATTGGACTTAGCCCGAGAACCAGCCTGGCAGCGGGTTTTGAAGTGGGGATCAAAAGTTTAAGTCTTCATACGAGGGATTTAATATTTGATCCTGATAATCCTTTCTCTGTTGATCCTGCCGTTGGAAATTCAGAGGTAATTAATCGTATCAAACCGGATATGGGTGCAGGGTTGTGGCTCTATTCTGCTGATTTTTTTGCAGGGGTATCGGCCCAACAGATTATTCCCCAAACAATTTATTTTTCTCAGAATACGGTGAAAACCTCCGGGTTTAAACTGGTTCCTCATTTATTTGTTACTGCCGGATACCGGTTTCAGTTGAATGATGATATTTTTGCGCTGCCATCTATCATGATTAAATATGTGCAGCCGTTACCATTACAGGCTGACGTCAACATCAAATTACAATACAGGGACTTTTTATGGGTAGGGGGAAGTTATCGCACTTTTGATGGTTTCGCAGGTTTGGCAGGCATCAATGTATCCAATACATTTAATATCAGCTATGCCTATGATTATACCACTTCCCTGTTGGGTACCATCAGCAAGGGTACGCATGAGATCGTACTGGGTTTTTTAATTAATAACAGGTATGATGATTCTTGTCCGCGAAATGTTTGGTGATAATTAGTTCTATTTTCGGTTTTCCAGATTCCTTAAAAAAAATATAGTGTTTTGCAATCTATTCAGTAATGTAAAACGTATACAATTTGTTTCAATTGCTACACGGAGGAGAAAAATGTAATCGATCGCAATCTTTAGACCATTTTTGGCTATAAGAATGTCAATCCTATTCTCCTATTCAGTCCTTGCCCGGAAATTCTTATTAAAGTTGAGAGTTGAGTGT
>JBDTEF010000336.1:0-8246 GCA_039922615.1 Ginsengibacter sp. | reverse complement strand
ACGGCATTTAAGAAAGTAGAACCTAAAGCGCCGTCAATTATCCGGTGATCATAGCTTAAAGAAATATACATCATGTGACGAATGGCGATGCTGTCACCTTGTTCAGTTTCTACTACGACAGGGCGTTTTTTGATTGCACCAACCGCCATGATGGCGACTTGTGGCTGATTAATGATTGGTGTTCCCATCAGACTGCCGAATGTACCTACGTTGGTCAATGTAAATGTTCCATTCGCAGTATCATCTGGTTTCAGTTTATTGTTGCGGGCATTATTTGCGAGGGTATTTACTTGTTTGGCAAGGCCGGTCAAATTAAGCATGTCTGCATTTTTAATTACAGGCACTATCAAATTTCCATTGGGCATAGCTGCAGCCATGCCAATATTAATATCTTTTTTCACAATGATTCTATCGCCATCTACACTGCTATTAATCAATGGGTATTTTTTAATTGACTTCACAATCGCTTCCATAAACAACGGCGTAAATGTGATTTTTTCTCCTTCACGTTTTTCGAAATCTTTTTTGACTTTCTCTCTCCATAAAACGAGGTTAGTTACGTCACATTCAGTAAAGCTTGTTACATGCGCACTGGTATTCTGACTGTCGATCATGTGCTTCGCAATCATTTTGCGCATGCGATCCATTTCAATGATCTCTACATTTCCTGAATATTGAGTTTCTGTTCTTACAGCCATTTCCTGCTTTGGAACATTCGCAGGAACTTCTCTTGAAACCTGGTGCTGGTCTGCTTGTTTTTCCTTTTGCTGTGGTGCATTTTTCCTGTTTTCCAGGTAGGTCATCATATCCTTTTTGCTTACTCTTCCATCCTGGCCGGTACCATTTATTTTTTCCAGTTCAGTCATGGAAATACCTTCGCTTGCAGCAATTTTCAAAACCAAAGGACTATAAAAGCGTAAACCGCCTGAATTATTGGACTCATTCCCGCTAGCCTGCGGAGTATAAGGAACTTCCTCCTCTTCCTGCATGGTTGATTGCGCCGGCGATGGACTTGAAACGGGCGTAACATTCTCATTAGTTACATCCGACTCAATGCGCGCAATCACCTTCCCTATCGGCACTACATCATCTTCATTATATAAAATTTCTTTCAAAATACCTTCGGTAGTTGAGGGCACTTCGCTATCAACTTTGTCTGTGGCAATATCAAGTACAGGTTCATCCATAGCTACTTTATCGCCCACTTTTTTATGCCATTTCAAAATCGTTGCTTCCACTATGCTCTCTCCCAACTTAGGCATTATCAAATCTACCATGCTCATATCTCGATATATTTATTGTTATTTAGAAGTCGCAAAATTAGGGTAAAAAATTACCAAACATGGAGAACAAATTACGAATTACGAATTACGAATTACGGTTTTGTTTAAATGTGCTTATTATTTTGATTGCAATTAATAAATTATGCCTAAGTATTTTAGAAGATACCATGATTTTTTCTGTTGCCTTTATAATCCCAAATACTTTTGTAAAAAGAAAATATTGTGGTGAAAAAATATTTCGAATCACGATTTTGCTTGATGGTAATTTGAATTTTACCCAAAATTTTACTATTTTCATCTGCATCTGTTAATAGATGGGGTGCTTCGTCTTTCGAGAAATAATTTGTTGACTCAAGTAATTTTTTTCAGTAAATTGTTTCTCTGGTTTCCTTATAAGAAATACTGATTTTGGAAAGAAAATCTGCTGTGGATTGTCCTCCAATGGATTCTTCAATATTTGCTCCAATAGAAGTTCCACTTTGCAATAATTGGTTAGATAAAACAAATTCCTTTTTATTCTCAGTTAAATATTTATAAGCTTTGATTATCCGAATTGCAAATGCAAAACTTTTATCCTGTATGACATTATTATCTTTCATCGCAAATAGTTTTCCGAACTAATTATCGTAATTCGTAATTCGTAATTCGTCATTTTTATTTTCTAGTTTTCTTCCAACATAAACACTCGCATCAAATTAATGGCAGCATTTGTTATGACTTCTGTATTTTTTTTCCTATTGAATCGTAAATGAAATAATTGCGTTTTTTGCCTTCCTTTACTTCCCACCGCTACCCACACTGTTCCTACAGGCTTGTCTGGTGTGCCTCCGTCAGGGCCTAAAATCCCTGAAACTGCGATGGCAAAATCACTATTTATCTTATTTAAAACGCCATCCAACATTTCTAGAGCCGTCTGTTCACTTACTGCACCAAATGATAAAAGCGTTTCAGGCAGTACGCCAAGCAGGCTTTCTTTTACTTTATAAGAGTAACTCACCACACTGCCTTCAAAATACCTGGATGATCCAGGCACTGACGTTAGAAGCGCTGCAATAGCGCCGCCAGTACAGCTCTCAGCCGTAGCAATTGTTTTATTATTTTTTAAAAGTAAATTTCCTAACACTACTTCTATGGTTTCATCTTCATCAGTAACGATATAATCTTTCACTTGCTTTTTCATCTGCTCAAACTGGTCTTCTATCATCCGTTTTGTCTGGATTTTATCAAAACCTGAAGCAGATAATCTCAATCGCACCATTCCATGATTCGGAAGATAGGCAAGTCTTATTCCCGCGGGTAATCTTCTCTCAAATGTGACCAATAGTTCTGCTATTGCGGACTCTCCAATACCTGTAGTAAGTACAGTTTTGTGAAAAATAAAAGGTGTACGAAACTCTTTTTCAAGATACGGAAGTACCTGATCCATCATCCCCTGCATTTCATAGGGCACGCCGGGCATACTTATGATGATGGTTTTCTCCTTTCTGAAAATCATTCCTGGTGCCGAGCCCCTTTCATTCTGAATTACTTTACAGACATCAGGCACTTCAGCTTGTTTTAAATTTACAGCAGTAACAGGCTTCTTGTAAATATTTTCAAATAAATGCTTTACATTCAGCAAGGCCTTATTATTCACAACATATCTGCCATCAAAATATTTACAGAGTACATCTTTTGTTATATCATCTGACGTTGGTCCAAGACCTCCGGTAATCAGGATAATATCTGCATTTTTAAATTCTTTATTTAATGTGCTTACTATATCATCAGCATTGTCGCCTAATGCAATTCGTTTTATCACCGAAATACCGGTTTCGTTTAATCGACTTGCCATCCAACTGCTATTGGTATCTATTACCTGGCCAATCAATAATTCATCCCCGATAGTTATTAAAATTGCTGTTGTCTGTTTCATTTCATAAAAGTAATTAGAAATAAGAAAAGTTAAGGTTAGGATACAATTAAAGTAGGTGAATTTGTCCGGCATAATTGTGAAGCTGGCAAAAAATTATATCCTGTTAAACGATTTTTTAGTATTGCATTTCAAGTCTACAACCAATTTTTCCTTATTTTTAAAAAATTAATAAAACAAAATTGACCATTTTGAAAAACATCTTTATTTGCCTGCTGCTTATTGTTTCAGGAACCGTATACTCTCAAAATATTAATAGTGTATTCAATTCTGCTTTCGCAAAATTTGCTCAGGATGCTGATCTAAAGCATGCCACTATTAGCTTGTTTGTAGTGAATACAACCACGGGAAAGCCAGTTACTGAAATAAATACACAAACGGGACTAGCCCCGGCAAGTACACAAAAAATTATAACCTCAGCAACAGCGTACGCCTTATTGGGTAAGGATTACACGTATAAAACTACTCTCGGATATACAGGTACGCTTACAAACGGTTTATTAAATGGCAATATAGTTATAAAGGGAAGTGGAGACCCTACATTGGGTAGCTGGCGATACGATAAAACGAAAGAAGAAAATGTTATTTCATACTTTAAAAATGCTATCTCACAGGCAGGCATAAAACAAATTACAGGTCATGTAATTACTGACACTGATTTATGGAGCGGAGAAGTGACACCAGACGGTTGGATATGGCAGGATATCGGCAGTTACTATGGCGCTGGCGCACGTGCCCTTAACTGGCACGAAAACCAATATGACCTGTTATTATCATCCGGAGAAAAAATAAATGATCCCGTTACAATAGTAGAAACAATTCCTTCTTTTATAGTTGGATTACCATTAAAATCAATGGCAACTTCCGCAGCCAAAGGCACAGGGGATAATACTTACATATATTTTCCCTTTGCTAAAGAATATGGATCAGTAAGAGGAACTATTCCTGCCGGGGAAAGTAAATTTAAAATTTCCGGTGCTACACCACATCCTGAAAAGCAATTGGCAATTGCTCTGGAATCGGCCCTGAAAAATATTGACCAAGAAAAAATAGGCAGCGAATCGTTTAATTTACCTCCGGCAGAGAAACCGACTTATTTTTATTCCTACTCATCTCCCACTCTTGACAGTATTTCTTACTGGTTTTTAAAGAAAAGCATTAACCTCTATGGAGAAGCGTTCATTAAAACTCTTGGATATGAAACTTATCAGTCAGGAGAAACCGACAAAGGAGTAGAAGCTGTTCAAAATTTTTGGAAAAAACAAAATATCGATCCATATGCTATTAATATAATGGATGGAAGTGGTTTATCCCCTGCGAATCGTATAACAACCGAAAGCCTTGTCCAGGTGCTGTTGTACGCAAAAAAACAAAGTTGGTTCCCCGGTTATTTTGATGGTTTCCCCGTGATTAATGGAATAAAAATGAAAAGCGGTTCTATTAAAGATGTATTAGCCTATACCGGCTTTATCAGTAGTAAAAATAACGATGAATACGCTTTTGCATTCATCATCAATAATTATTATGGAAACGGGAATGCAATGAGAAAAAAGATGTGGAAGTTGTTGGATGAGTTGAAGTAATTATTTTATTTTCAGTTCATGAAATAAATATTTTTAGGAAAGATAATTTTAGAATCCTGAAAATATTTAGCATGAAATAGGAAAAAAAATTCCCTTATCAATTTATGATTATTGCTTCCCTATTTTAAGCAGCATAAATATTCTTTATGAGAAACAAAGTGGTTGAATCTTTTAGAATCTTCAAAAGCTCCATAGGATTGTAATATCAGTAGCAGCAAGAGAACATATAAATCAGCAAAAGCAAACTTCGGAGGGATTCATGTAAAAATGAAAATATAATTTTATCAGGCTATTATTTCGCTATTTGGCTTTAATAAAATTATCGTAGCAAACAATTATTCCCCATCATAGATCAGCATTGCATTTGCAATTAGATTGCTAATATAACGCTCCGTGAAGCGATATTATTGCTGACATGTCACTCCCCTGGAGCTGGTGACAAACAGTTACTTAAAATTTGTTTTCTACTGACATGTCGCTCCCCTTGAATTGCTTGTAAGATAATTATCAAAATTTGTCTTCTACTGTTATTTTACTCCTACGAAACTGGCAGAAAAGTATTAATAACATTTTTATTTTTTAAATATATATGAGCAGTAATAATATAAATGGCGTTGATTATTTCCAACAATTTATTTTCACCTGCAGTAATTCTTTTCAAATTCACGTAAATATTTTCGAATGAAAAAAGGGTAATAGCAGGATCATTTTCCGCTATTACCCTTTTAATTTAAAAAAAAAGATAAACCTATCCTTTCGCAGGTTTCAATGCTTCGTTTAATCTTTCCATTACATCTTGTAAATGCAAGCGGGAATTAAGATCTTTCGTCAAAGGTAATGCTGCTTTGATGTCTGCTACCAGGCTCTTTGCCTGACCTTTTACAATAGATAAATTATCTGTTATCATGCTACTATTTAAACCTGGCATCCGCATTGTATTTCCGCCAAATGAAATAGTAGACCCACCTTTATCTGATGGTTGCAATAAGTCAATTAATTTATTGGTATAAATCTTTTGCAAATTTCTTCTGTAAATATCAATGGTTTGATGCGTCTTTAATTCACTCCAGATTCCCTTTTTCAAGTCACTAAAAAGTTCATTTGGTGTATAGGCATTTTTATTATCGTACACTTCAAAACGAAGTAATTTACTAATTGTATTATCACTCATTATTCTGCCTAATGCAACGTTCTGCAATTTATAAATAGTCTCCATATCTCCATCACCAGTCATAGAAAAAATCTTCTTGTCTAATAACCACATTGGTGTGGTAAATAATTGCGCCTGTAAAAAATCAACAGCCTCTTTTTGCCTGTCCTTAGAAGTAAAGACGATTACAGGGTTGGATTGCTCAACTGTGCTTGGCGTATTTTCAATGCCACCAATATTTTTAGTTACATGTCCCATATACCTGCCAAACTGGGTTACCAACTGGCCGTAAATCGTTTCTGCATCATCGTAACCTTCATCAGCCGTTCTCGTCCACTTCAAAATATTAGGTAAAATTCTCTTTAAATTTTTTATTCCGTAGGCACTTGCCTTCATGGCATTGTCTCCCAAATCCTCACTTTGATTTCTTGGATCATCAGGATCTGATTCTGTACCGAAAATCAGACGTGGATTAGCAGCAAGCGTATCCACCACCCATTTATTTAAAAAAGGTGTCTCCGCAGAAGCTGAAGTATATTGAGGCATCCATTTATAGCCCCATTCTATCGCCCATTTATCATAAGCGCCAATGTGTGGATACATTCCTGCATCACCTATACTGTCTTCAGGTTGGGCTACATAATTGAACCGCGCATAATCCATTATTGATGGAGTATGTCCATTGGCTTCAAGCCATTTTTTATCTCTCAGTTTTTCAACCGGCGTAGTGGAAGATGAACCAAAATTATGACGCAAACCTAATGTGTGCCCTACTTCATGGGAAGACACAAACCTGATTAATTGTCCCATTAGGGCATCATCAAATTTCATTTTTCTCGCTCTTGGATCAGTTGCTGCTGCCTGTATCAAATACCAGTCACGCACCAATTCCATCACATTGTGGTACCAATTAATATGAGATTCCAATATTTCGCCACTTCTGGGATCATTCACATTTGGCCCGCTTGCGTTGGCGATTGAACTCGGCTTATAAACAATTGCTGAATTTCTTGCATCATCGAGACTCCAGGTAGAATCCCCTACCGGCGCAACCTTTGCAACAATAGCATTTTTAAATCCTGCTTTTTCAAAAGCTTTTTGCCAATCGTTTACACCCGCGATTAAATAAGGTACCCATTTAGCAGGAGTAGCCGGATCAATGTAATACACA
The DNA here is from genome assembly GCA_039922615.1 of Ginsengibacter sp. Taxonomy (GTDB): domain Bacteria; phylum Bacteroidota; class Bacteroidia; order Chitinophagales; family Chitinophagaceae; genus Ginsengibacter. The sequence goes on along the minus strand of JBDTEF010000336.1, from coordinate 1,147 downwards.
ATTTGTTTTTTAGGTTCAACCAACTCACCACGTTTGTACTTTTCAATATCTACATCTTTCGGTTCCAATCTCCACCTTGTAATCATTGCAATATTTTTAACGCCCTGTGGGTTGGCATCGAAATCAGTGTAACCTGTAGCAAAATAACCCACACGTGGATCAAAATACCTGGGCTGCATCGGTACTTTAGGCAATAAAACCATGGAACTGTTTAACTCATAAGTAATAGGACTTGAGGAACCTGACATAGGATTTCCCGGCATGGGAGGCGAAGTTTTCATGTAAGTCTTCATCGTCTTTATTTCCAGGTTCATCGGAAAAGCTTTTATCTCCTGGATGTAAGATCTATCGGCCAATAACTGGTTAAGAGAGAAAGCTTTTTTTACCCGACCATCAAAAAATAAAATGTCATTATCGCCATTAATATATTCTGTGACATCAAACACAACACCATCATTATTTGGAGAAAATGCTTTGATATCGAAAGAGGCTTCCAGGGGCTGTAGATTAGAATTCATCAATGACCGGGACATACCATTTTCTGTGGTATCATTCGCCATTTCCTGGAAAGAAATTGACTTCAAAAAAAGTTTATTTGAAGGACCTTTTGAAAACTGGATTACATTTTTACCAATCTGGTCACCGCCATAGCCCATCATGGAAACCCTGTTTCCTGCTGCTGCTTTAGCAATTCTATTTACAACAAGAATGTCACGATTTAATAACGAATCAGGAATTTCAAAATAATATTTATCATCTACCTTATGCACTTTAAAAAAGCCTTTTGCTGTGATTGCTTTAGCTGTGATTACTTCTGAATAAGGTTTTGGCTCAGAAGTTTTCTTAGGTGGCGTCTTGGCTTTAGTAGTATCTGTATCCCCTGATTGAATAACAGGCGGCGTTCCAGGCAATTTTTTCTGCGCATAGGATCCAAAGGATACAATAGAAAAAACCAATAATAAAATTGGCAATTTTATTCTTTTCATAAATGGAAAGGATTTTTAGCTTTGATAAAAAATTTAGGTATGTAAAAAACGAAATGTTTTCCGCTTTCTGTAATCATTATGATGGACGGCGGTATAGCAATGATGAATTATGATGGATGAATTAGTAACAGTTTACATCATATATATTCATCATTCAATAT
>JBDTEF010000335.1:0-3976 GCA_039922615.1 Ginsengibacter sp. | reverse complement strand
TATTAACTATACGCAGAAGCAATTCTGATGCTGTCTTTTCACGTGTGTATAAGATTATAATTGCACCTTCCTACCACTTCCTAAGGTACAAGGTATTTCTTAACACCATCCCGCCTTTAATTTCATAAGACCGGGAAATCAATTCAATTATCTATTTCAATTTCTTATTCAAATGAATAAGATTTTTTATTACACAAGTAAATATAATTTCAATTACAAGAATTCAAAAATCCTATCAAAAATTGGATAGAAATAATAAACAATTAAAAAAACATACATTAAAAATCGATAATTATGGCCGCCTCAACAACTGATACAGCAACAGATAATAAAGTAATTCTTCTAAAAAGAGACTACGAAATTCTTAAAGACTATGTAATGAACCTTCATGGTATGCAGGTAAATGAAAAGGAGAATTTTAAAAGATTAAATGGAGAATTAGAGAAAGCAAAAATTGTGAGTGAAAAAAATTTTCCTGAAGATGTTATCCGCATTAATTCCCAGGTAATAATTAAAGACCTTGAGAATAATAAAGAAATGAAAATAACAGTGGTGATGCCGGATCATGCAGACATAAAAGAAAAGAAAATTTCCATATTAGCACCAATAGGTACAGCGCTAATCGGATTCAGAAAAGGCAAAGAAGTAAGCTGGGAAGTACCTGCCGGCAGAAAAACTTTTATCATAATAGATGTAGATAATTCTATCGCATCGTAAATAAAAAAAATTATGCAACCCAATATTCCCCTTATTGCAACAATTGGACTAGTACTACTCATACTTTTGCTGGGAGGGATAATGAATTTTCGCAAGAAGGCCCGGGAGTCAAAATTATTAAAAGAATTCGATGAGTTCGCCAGGAAGAATGGTCTTGAGATCGATAAGCAACAATCGCTGAATAAAAATATGATTGGCATAGACAGGATCAATCAAAAGCTTCTTTTTCTTGATAGGAATCATTTGCCGCAACAGTTTTTTTTGATCGACCTGTACGAGGTAGAAACGTGCGACCTGGTAAAGACAAAAAATCAGGCAAACGGGCTAATCAATAATATTTCGCTTCGTTGCAAATACAAGGATAGCGAAACAGATACATTACTTCCTTTTTTTGTAGAGGGTGTCAATAAGCAATACAAGACCATGCGACTTGCAAAAAAAGCAGTTTATTGGGTCAAATCTGTGAATCTTTTTAAAGAAGTGAGGGTTGTGTGATTAATAGGTTTGTCGCGAATGCGAGTGAAAGATATTCTACAAACTTCAATCACAGAATAATATGTACGTTTACAAAATACAGTTGTGCAAAGAAGCTAAAGGCAGAGTTAACGTTTCTGTTTTACCTTGGCTGTAATACCTCCGTGAAAATTTTGACGAAGCTACTTCAATGCAAAAGATTCCATTGAATTTTATAACTAAGAATTACAAGATAGAGGCGAAACTATAAAGATGATAGCAACATATTGGAAAACTATTTAAACATTGAATTTGTATGAAACAGCTCGTTTTTGATAATAAAATAATATTTGATTGTTCATTATATTCGTAGACTAAATCAACTTCCCAAACTGAATTCCCTTGAAGATCTCTATACTTCCAAGGTGGTAAAGAATATTTAAGTATTATGAAACCATTTAGATTAATCTGTTTTTTCTTCTTATTCACCTCAATAGCACAAGCGCAGAGTGAATCAGCTTATTTATTCAAGAAAGGAAATAAAATTGAGGTTTCTAACTATTGGTGGATGGGTTTTGGAAAATTCAAGGAGTTACCCAAAATTAATTACGAAGTGAAAAATGTAGAAGATAGCAGTGGTTGGAAAGTTTCAACCTTATCCAAAACGATTTCACAAAACCAGGGAAGAAGTCATTTTCAAAGGGAAATTCAGTTGAAAAGTGATGGTAAAGACGTTTATTATGATTTATCATTTTGGCTTATTGATACCATTTTGCAAAAAGAACTGCAATCCCTAATGGACATAAAAACAGATACTTTATTTTATTTTGCTTTTGGCACTCCAATGTCATTTCCTTTTAAAGGAAGGCCGGATGATGCGCTGAAACCTTATACTTATTTATTAGTGGAAACTAATGTCTTTGATTATATGGAAGAAAAAAAATCAAGTAAGGTTATTTATAGTGATTATTATGAAACTACCTATAACATTACCAAACGAATCCCGAAAACTAATAGAACTGATTGGTCATCAAGGGAAATAAATTTTGATAATCGAAAAATTGTGGGAATTGAAAAAGTTACCACTCCTGCAGGCACATGGTCATGTTACAAAATAATTAGCAAAGACTCCAATGCAAAAGGAATGTACAAGGATATTTATTTAATCGATTATTTCTCTCCAGAATTCGGTCTTGTTAAAACTGAATCGTATTATAAAAAAAGAATGACCGGTTATTCTGAAGTTTCAAAATTATATTGAGTTCGATTAATATTCATACCGTGTTTTAAAAATAATGTTACAACTGGCGCAGGTCTCCAGATTTTTGACTGTCCGTTAATTAACTCTTCTCAATAAGAATTAAAATTAGAAGAAAGCCCTCAATTTAATTTTACCACACAACTATCCAATCTACTTCCCATAGGTATTACAAAATATACATTTTCCCTTTGATCGAATTTGTATTTGCTACTCATAAAATAAATATAAAGATTGAATAATAAATTTTCAATGACTATTTTCTCTTAGAATAGAGAGTTCATTATTCAACAAACTCAAGTTACGAATAACCACAGGTCTAGAACGCATATTTCCTTTGCTACCAAACCTGCGCCAGGGGGGAATTATTAATCGTAAAAGAAATCCTGCACTTTACCTACAATTCTATAATATAGGTCGTGAACAAATTATTTTTTTTATAAGGATCCTTGAATTGCCCCATCCAGTTTTAAAAAAAACTCCAGGATAAACTTTAAAGAGTCTATCCTGGAGAATATCTGAATTCCACCAATAATTTTATTTATTTTTCATTACCTCAGCCATCGTTTTCCCAATATCCGCAGGGCTTGCAACTACATGTACTCCACACGCTTCAAGGATTCTCATTTTCGCTGCTGCTGTATCTTCTTCACCACCCACAATCGCGCCTGCATGGCCCATTCTGCGTCCCGGAGGTGCTGTTTGTCCTGCTATAAATCCTACAACCGGTTTCCTGTTATTTTCTTTGATCCAGTGTGCCGCTTCTGCTTCCATTCCACCACCAATCTCACCAATCATTACTATACCATCTGTTTCAGGATCATTCATAAAAAGTTCAACCGCTTCTTTAGTAGTTGTTCCAATAATTGGATCTCCACCGATACCGATCGCTGTTGAAATACCTAAGCCCGCTTTGGCCACCTGGTCTGCAGCTTCATAAGTAAGCGTACCTGATTTTGAAACAATTCCTATCCGTCCTTTTTTGAAAATAAAGCCAGGCATAATACCCACTTTACACTCATCGGCCGTAATTACACCGGGACAATTTGGTCCTATTAATCTTGAATTTGAATCCAATAAATAATTTTTCACTTTCACCATATCCTGTACAGGAATACCTTCTGTAATACAAATAATCAATGCAATGCCGGCTTCAGCAGCTTCCATGATTGCGTCAGCAGCAAATGCCGGTGGTACAAAAATAATACTCACGTCGGCGCCTGTCTCTTTTACAGCTTCGTCAACTGTATTAAAAACCGGTCTGTCAAGATGTTGGGTTCCGCCTTTATTAGGAGTAACTCCACCAACTACATTGGTACCATATTCAATCATTTGTGAAGCATGAAAACTTCCTTCAGTTCCCGTAAAACCCTGAACGAGGATTTTTGAATCTTTATTTACTAATACAGACATTTCGTTTTTTTTTAAAGTTGCGCAAATATAAGTTAATTAGGTCATTGGCTTAATACCCAATTAACCAATTAGGTAATTTGGACAATATACTTAACTTGCGCAAATGGAGCAATACCTTACTCTTTTACAAAAAAT
>JBDTEF010000334.1:0-4763 GCA_039922615.1 Ginsengibacter sp. | reverse complement strand
CTACTCCATTCAATTTTGCCGGTACTATCCATACTTAAAATAACAATATTGTTATATAAATAACGAACAGGATTATAATTATTATACCTGTTGCCATAATAACCATTTGAATAAGGAGAATAGTAATTATAATAGTTAGTTGAAAAAGAAGGATAGCCGTAAAGATAATCGTAGCGATTCCATGTATTGGAGCGTGACTGCGTACTAAAATCCTCTGCTGTCATTAAAAATCCGCCGTCCTTTTTTAATACAATATTTCGAATGAAAAAATCATTGAAGGCAGTTTTATTACTACGTCCGGATTTAGCTGCCGCTCTTATTGATTCTCCAAATTCTGCAAAATTTTCTGATACAAGGTCATTGTTAATTTCATTGATCACTGCAGTGTAAAGTCCATCAGCATTTCCTCTTTTATTCGTGTAATAAAAAGAATTGATGATGTAATGCTTATTTATATTATCTACTTTTAATTTTACTTCATCCAGGTTTCTGTCATGAAGATCCAATTGTTTTTGTCGAAATGTGTCCTCCAAAGAAGTTTTTGTTATGATTGATAAGTTTTGAATATAATCACGCGAATTTGATCGGTTACCTCGGGTAAACACAAAGTCACCGGTGTTGGTTACGAAAAAATCACTGAATACATTTTTCCGATATTCAAAATCGGATTCAATTTTCGTTTTATGAATAAGGTCCATATTATTATCAAAGAGCAAGGTTGTAAAATTAAATACATCAGATTTTTTCTGAATTTTATAAATCATTATTTTATTTTTATCCTCACTTTTGATTGTACTATAAATCTTATTATCTGCAAAAAAATTAATGGAAGAAGTATCTAATTCAATAGGATCTGATAATAATTTCCCCTCACCATTTAACTTCATCGCCATACAATAAACGGTGTTTCTACGCTGGTATTGATAAACAAGCCATGCATATTCAGGAAATGCCACAAAATCTACGTTTAGTGTTTTATCAGGCATATTTTTAAGCTCGACTTCATTTACCAACTTCATATCATTGTCATACACGCTAATCAAATTTTTAGTTCTGATATTTTTGTAAACTAAATAGTTATTGGCAACCTTTCCAATTATCTCAAAGCTAAGTGAGCGGGTTAACTGGCCATCCTGCGGTTGGCTATAGGTAATTTGCTGAGCAAAAAGTGGTGTATAAAAAATATTTATGACAATAATTAAAAAAACTTTTCTCATATTTTTCTCAGGATTTGTTGTAAATACATTTATTCATTTTTACCGGGAGCTGAATAAATCAGCTACATTTGAATGATTAACTAATTTACGATAAATAACAATGCCTGTAGTATTAATTTCCGGTGGAACCGGCCTTGTAGGTACAAATTTAACAAGGCATTTATTGCAAAGAAATTACGAGGTAATCATTCTGACGCGTGAAAAAAACAGATCATCTGACAATCCGTTAATTCAGTTTAGTTATTGGAATGTTGATGATGGTATCCTGGATGGTGAAGTAATAAAAAAAGCAGATCATATCATTCATCTTGCAGGCGCAGGTGTGATGGATAAAAATTGGTCAGCCGCTTATAAAAAATTAATAGTAGATAGCCGCACAAAAAGCGCGGAATTGATTATTCAGAAATTGAAAGAAAATCTAAACCAAGTAAAGACTTTTGTATCCGCATCTGCCATTGGCTATTATGGAGAAGATGCCAAGCCATTGATAAGAATCGAAGGATTTGTTGAAACGGACCTTGCTGCAAATGATTTTTTAGGTGAGACTTGTTTGCTTTGGGAAGCTAGTACAGACCCGGTAAAGATGATGAATATTCGTTTGGTCAAATTAAGATCAGGAATCGTTTTAAGTAATGATGGTGGTGCATTTAAGGAGTTTAAATCTCCATTGAAATTTGGTGTAGCGCCTATATTTGGAACGGGCAAACAAATAATGAGCTGGATCCATATCGACGATATTTCCAGGATGTACTGTGAAGCAATTGAAAATAATTATTTATCCGGTGTTTATAATGCCGTTGCACCGGGGCCGGTTTCACAAAAGAAATTAATTATCTCCATGGCAGAGAGATTGCGCAATAAATTTTATATTGCCATGTATGCACCGCGGTTTTTACTTGAGTTGTTTTTAGGGAAAAGAAGTACGGAGATATTAAAAAGTGCAACTGTAAGCGATAAGAATATTAAGTCATCCCAATTCACATTCTTATATCCGACAATAGACGCAGCTTTGGAAGATTTGCTTCCAAAAAGCAGTAACTAAAAATTTTTGGAATAATTAGTGGAACAAAATAATTTGAATGTCGCGCGTCAGGGTTTCCGGCAATGGACTTTTTGTTCAATAATCTACAATCGGAAAACCCCGTTGGAACAAAATTTTTGGAATAATTAGTTGGAACAAAATATTTTGAATGTCGCGCATCAAGGTTTCCGGCAATGGACTTTTGGTTCAATAATCTACAATCGGAAAACCCCGCTGGAACAAAATTATTGGAATAGTTAGTTGAACAAAATATTTTGAATGTCGCGCATCGGGGTTTCCGGCAATGGACTTTTGGTTCGATAATCTACAATCGGAAAATCCCGCTGGGACAAATCGCTCCGGATAATTAAAATACAGAAATTATTTTGACCATAATGCATCAGGGTTCCTCAAATAGGTTTTTGGTTCAATAGTCTACAATAGGAAAACCCCGCTGGAACCATAAATACATCTCTTACCAGTCGCAATGTAGATAATTCATATTTTTACAAATCATCTTTATTAAACTTTTTGAGCGCAAATAAATAATAGGCGAAAATATATGCAACACCTACTATTGCTGAAATCCATGGTTCGGGCGAATTTGAATAAAGAAGCTTGCCTCCAAAAGGAAGGGGCAACATTACATCAGTTATTTGTAGCGGTAAAAAATACCCGACAGGGCTTATCCCTACCTGGACATTTAGTAATAAAGTAATAAGCCACTCAAAGATTAATCCATACAGAAAAAAGACGGCAATTGCTGCTCCGCTTCTTCTGAATAGAACGGCAAGAAACATGGCGAATGTAATGTAGGCTGTGGTTTGAATGAATATATATCCTACATTTTCGATGCCCGAAAATGAAAATACTGATCCGGTTGAAATCATTCCAAATAAAAAGGCAACCAGGAAATTGAAAAAGGTTGCTACCAGTGAAAAGATAATTGCAAATACAAATTTTACCTGTATGAATTGGCTGCGTGTCCATCCATCAATAATATTTTGCCGGTGTGTTTTAAAATTAAATTCATTGGTAAGAAGCATGATGAATAAGATGCCTGGAAAATAAAGCAGCCAGCTACTCATGTAACCTACTGTGCCCCACACATTCGGAAACGAATAAGGTGTTCCCAAAATGGCTTTGCTCATGGGCAAATTTTGAATAGATAATTCATTCAGATAATAGCCAATGTAATTAATACCAAGAATCGAAAAGCAATAAAGAATGGCGAAAATCCAAAAGGCCTGGTAGTTTTTTACTTTAAGCCATTCAATTTTTAATAAGTTTAGCATGATTAGTTATTGGTAAGTTCAAAAAATTTCGCTTCAAGGCTTTTCTTTCTTAAAACAAGGTGGTTCAAAACAACACCGTTGTTAAAACAGTAGTTGTTTATTTCCGTTAGGTTGGAAGTATTCACCGGGAAAAATATATTTACAAATTTATTTTCATCGGTGAATCTCGTCATTCCGGGAAGTTGATTTAATACGGCTATCAATTTCTGTTGATCATTTGCAGCCACTTCCACTATTTCTTCGTTAGATAATATTTCATTTACGTTACCAAAAGTGATCAGTTCGCCTCGTTTTAAAATAGCTACGTGTGTGCATACTTTTTCAACCTCATCCAAAAGATGGCTTGCCATAATAACTGTTTTGCCATCGCGTGCAAGACTTTTTAGCAATTCCCGTATTTCAGCAATTCCCACCGGATCCAACCCATTTGTAGGCTCATCAAAAATAAGTACTTCCGGATCTCCTAAAAGGGCAGCACCTATAGCCAGCCTTTGTTTCATGCCGAGCGAGTAGGTACTGAATTTTGAGTTTTGTCTTTTTTTCAAATCCACAACTTCTAATACATGATCAATGTCATCTTTACCATGCTGCTTTATTTCAGCGGCAATTTCGAGGTTTTTCCTGCCAGATAAATAATGATAAAAATTGGGTGTTTCAAGTAAAGTTCCAATTCTTCTTCTGTGAGAGGAATTTGGTACCTCATCAAACAACTTATAAGTGCCTGATGTAGGTCTTAGAATATCCGTTACAATTCCTAAAGTGGTCGTTTTCCCACTGCCATTTGGCCCCAATATTCCAAATACAGTTCCTGCAGGCACAGAGAAACTAATGTCTTTTAATGCTTTAATATTTCCATAAGATTTGGACAGATTTTCTACGGTTAGAATGGACATAATCAGTTAATTGTGGCTGCAATTTATCATTTAATTATTGTAAAATATTTCCTTTACCATATTTTTTAATTTCTACTTATTGGAAAATCAAGTGTAGTGTAAATGTTTTTGAAATATTCTATTTATTTTCAACCTGCGCCTCATGCCACACGCTTGAGTAATTGCCTACAATTGCTTTACCGTCTTCATTAAAATTTAGTTTGCCGAGTCTTAGATAATCGATGTCTTTTTGTTTTACTTTCCGGGTAAAAGGATTCATTGTTCCACCCGTTCTACCTGCCGGAATGTTAGGATCATATTGAAATGCAGGATCTACAATTGTACCTCTTGGATACAT
>JBDTEF010000333.1:0-5734 GCA_039922615.1 Ginsengibacter sp. | reverse complement strand
ATAGGTCACCAATATTTTCACCAAGCGTTAATTTGCCATTTACATGTAAAGTATCTATCGCAACATATTGATCAAACTGGTTGGCCAATTTCGCACCCCTGGCAATAAAATTTTCTTTGTCTTTTTTTGTCCACCAATTTCTAAACCTACCGTTTGCATCAAACTGACTTCCCTGGTCATCAAACCCATGGCTTATTTCATGGCCCATCACAGTAGCGATGCCACCATAGTTTACTGCATCGTCTGCATTAGGATCAAAGAAAGGAGGCAATAAAATTCCAGCGGGAAAAACAATCTCATTATTGAGGGGATTGTAATAAGCATTCAAAGTGGGTGGCGTCATACTCCAGGCATCTCTATCTACTGGTTTTCCTATTTTGTTCATATTGTTTGTAAAAGTAAATGCCGCCGTAGCTTTTACATTGTCATAATAATTGTTGCCAATCTTTAAAGCAGAATAGTCTTTCCATTTATCAGGATATGCGATTTTGCGCCTGATCTTTGATAATTTTGCGAGAGCTAATTCTTTGGTAGAATCCGTCATCCAGGTGTTGCCTTTTATACGTTCTCCAAAGGTGGAAATTACATTTTGCACCAGTTCATCTATTCTCTTTTTTGCATCTGCTGTAAAATATTTTTCGACGTAGACTTTTCCTAATATTTCTCCCAAATTGGCATCTACAGTGCTTGTAATGGATTCGCCACGTGATTTCATTTGGGTTCTGCCCGTTAGTGCAGTAGCATAAAAAGCAAAATATGCACGAACAAATGGCTTGCTTAAATAGGGCGCAGATGCACTGAGTAATTTTACAGATAAATAATCCTTCCAAGTACTCAAAGGTTGAGTGGCTAGTAATGAATTCAGCGTGTCAAAAAATTCCGGCTGGGCAATCAAAATCTTTTCTGATTGAATGTTTAATTTCTGAAAAATATCAGCAAAATGTATTAGCGGAAATCTTGCTGATAATTTTTCTTCTGTAAAAAAATTCAGGAGTTTCATGACATTCCTGTTTTCTGTTGCTGTACGTGATCCTTTGGCCATTTGGGTTTCAAGGTTGAGAACTTCATTTGCTTTTACCAGGGATACTGCTTTAGACACACCTGACAACTCAAATAAGGTGGACAAATAATCAACATAATTCCCTCTTAATTTTTTCGCTTTCTCATCATTATCAAAATAATAAGATTTCTCCGGGAGACCCAGGCCGCCCTGGCCGAATGTGACTATTTCCTTTTCGTTTTTAATTGGGTCTGCCAAATTACCAAGACCAAACATTGGGGAATAAAAATAGTATTGGTTGATAACTTCATCCATAATCCCTTGCTGGCTATTGATTGTCTTGATGCGATTTAAATCTGCTTTTACAGGTTGAATACCTAACTTTTCAATAGCCATTGTGTCCATTCCGCTATTATAAAAACTTTGCAATTTCTGTCCATCAGTGCCCATAGCATTTTTCTGCGAGGCTACAGAGACAAGCATTTGTTGCAACTTTTGTTTTGTTTGTTTATCAAGAATTGTCCCATTTCCCCACCTGCTTTGATCTGCCGGAATTTCATTTGTTTTCAACCAATTTCCATTGGCATATTCATAAAAATTATCTGCCGCCCTGATGGTTTTGTCATTGGCAGATTGGTCTATGAATTTGTGCTGAGCCAATGCTGCATTGACGAATACAAAAAGAAAAGTAATTCCGGAAAAGATTAATTTTTTCATTTTAATATTTTAGTAAAACAAATTTAATTGTTCTGATTTTTTCAAAAAGATTTTTTTTATCAATAAATGTGGTTTATGCAATTATAAATAATAATACCTGACAACTAGTAAAATGAAAGTTATCGTAAATATTAATGAAGGATTATTTCATCGTAATTATAACCCGCTCTCGCTAATGCACGTACGGCTGATTCCATTGCAATTGGTGCCGGATTTGGCGGATGAACCGGAACTTCTTCTACTGCGGCCAAAAGATCTAAAAGCTCTTGTGTTTGGCCATGGGTCAGCGCTGCACAAACATCATACAAGCCGCCGGGCTCTTCTTCAGCCAGGTCATGTTTTTCTAAAACATGCCTGATCACTTTTATCACTGAAAGGGTAGGAGGCGGCACCAATAAAGCTGTAAGGGCTCCATGTTCTAATCTATATCTTGGTATGAGTGCCTGCATCACTTCCAGATTTGCTTTTTTTGCCGCCGGAAAAAGAGTTTTCTCTTCCATTTTGATATGACGCAATAATCCGGTTCGGAATTGATGGTAATAATTCATATCAATTTCGCCTGGTTGCTCTGTTGCTTTGTTCAACAGGGTTTCAAGACGATGATGGTCATTTGTGAAAAATTGATGTAAGGATTTGTTCATTTATTTTTATGTACAATATTTAATTCAGGATTGAAAAACTTGATCCAATAATAATTTGTCCATTACAAATTTAGAATTATTGTAAACATTTTTTTACGTAATCTGTAAATATCCGCAGCTTGGCAAAATAGAAGTGATTACTTATAATTATTTGTCAATCAGAAGAAGATTTAAGGAAAATCTGCAACCCCGTTGTATGTTCTAATTCTGTAATTAAACTTTTTTCATCCTTGACATTGTCAGGGAAGGGATCAATAGTAATGATAGCCGCTGTGCCCTGGATTGAAATATTTTTTATTGCTGGAGAATTTTTGGCGCGCGAGAACACCTGGCCAGCCTTTTCATAAATGGAACTTTGATATTGTACACCTGAATTAAAGTTCTTATAATTCAATGCCAGGGGAAGAATAGTAAAGGATCCCAAAAGAATCGTAATAATGGTACCCGTATAAAACCATCTACGATTTCTTTTATGTTTTAATCCTAATATAAAAAACATAAGAATGGCTGAAAATGCGATCCCCATCAGGTTGGTTATAAACAATAGCATGCTACCACTTGCTAAAATAAAATGCCCTTGTTCAATCATTAAACCACAGGCACATAGCGGTGGAACAAGCGCTACAGCAATAGCGACACCTGCAAGAATCGTTGAATATTCACTTCGATAATATCCATAAGAACCAGCGGCGCCTGCCAGGAATGCTATGCCGAGATCCCGTAGATCAGGTACTGTTCTTATTAAAATTTGTTCATTAGGCGTAAGGTCTGGTAAGGTAAGTCCAATAATATAAGCTACAATCAAACAGAAAATAGTTCCAAGTATTATTATGCCTATCATTCGAAACGATTGTAGCCTCCAACCCAATGCTATAGCGCCACCCAGCGCAACGATCGGCTGTCCTAAAGGGGCAATGATCATTGCGCCAATTATTGTAGCGGATGAATTCTCTGATAATCCAAGAGAAGCAATACCTACACTTAAAAAAAGCATTAATGCAAAAGAACTTAGCCAATCTTTCTTGTGATGAAAAAAAAGCTGGTTTAATACATAGGTTCTTTCTTTGACAGGAATATCCTGCGAGTAGAAATTTTTTTCTATGAATTGGTTAGTTGTATTTGTTTCATCCTCCATACTTTGATATGAAATTTTAATACGCGGCAGGAAATGCTTTAGGCAAACAAAAAATAATTGGGAACTATGCCTGGTTCAGTTTTCAAATATAAAATTAAAACATCATTCCTACGATGTTTCTATGAAATGCTATTCACTGATTAATGAAAGACTAAATGGAAATTTCATTTGGCCAAAAAATCTTTTCGATAATTGCAGCGGAAAAAAAAATTAAACTATCAATCCTTTTTCAACCATCCTGTAATGCTAAGCCGGGGTTTGTTAGTTACCAATACCTCATGCGGAAGTTGATTACTTTTAAAAAAGACAACACGTCCGTTTAAAGGTGTAACCTTTTGCTGTACTGTGTTATGGTATACACATAATTCTCCGCCATCGCCATCTGCCCAATCAGGATTGAGATAAAAGACCATAGAAAATTGACGGCTGTCATTGTTGCGGAATTGGTCAATATGTTTTGCATAAAAGCTATCAACATCATACATCGTGTAATGAAATTCATAGCCCGTAATTCCTGAATAGCAAGTGCTGTTTAGTTCAGCTACAAAAGAATCCATTGCATCAAAAAATGCATTTTCAAATACATCATTATGATTGCGGTCGAGCCAGAATATCCGGTCAGATCGAACCGTTTTATCTTGTATGATAAGTGCTGCATTGCCTGTGCCGGCAAGTTTCATCTGTTTTGTGGAAAATAATTTTCGGAGGTTATCTCTTAGCCCGCTACTTAATTGATCGCTTAAAAAATTTTCGGCAATGCCTATTTTATTATCAATGTAGCTATTGATTAAAGTATCGAATATTTGTTGCAGATAATTGTTTGAAAATGCTGAAGAGAGAATTATGGATGGCGAAGATAGGTGATGGATTAGTAGCATTAACAGTTTGGTTAAGCGCCACCGACTATTTCAGGAATAATTTAATTTCTTTGACTAAATGTGAAATTCTTTTTTTAAAATTTCATTGGCACTTCCATTATCAGCAGCTCTGCATCCTGTGAATCTGCCTGAATATCAAATTGATCCACATCCCATAATCCATATCCGTCTCTATCACTTAATTTTTCACTATTCACAGTGAAGTTTCCATTTAATACAAATATAAATACACCATTACCTTCTTTTTTCAAATGATAATTTGTTTTGAAATCCTTATCAAATGTACCTAAATGAAACCAGGCATCCTGGTGTATCCATACACCTTCATCGTCTTGATTTGGGGATAATATTTGTTGTAATTTATTTTTACGATCTTCTATATTTAAAGAGATCTGGTCATACCGCGGTTTTACATTTTGTTGATTGGGAATTATCCAGATTTGCAAAAATTTTACTTCTTTGTCTTTATTATGATTGTATTCACTGTGGCTGATTCCTGTGCCTGCACTCAAGACTTGTATGTCGCTATTTTTTATAATGGTGGAATTGCCCATACTGTCTTTGTGTTCCAAATCGCCTGCTAAAGGAATACTGATGATTTCCATATTTTCATGCCGATGAGTGCCGAAACCCATACCTGGAGCGACAGTGTCATCATTTAATACCCTTATTGTACCGAAGTTCATCCTGTCAGCATTGCGGTAATCTGCAAAGCTAAATGTATGGAAACTGTTTAACCAACCGTGGTTTGCATGTCCGCGGGTTTTTGCTTTGTATAAAGTTGATTTTGCCATGATTCTGTATTTTTTATTTTTATTAATTTTTTTAAATTTTCAAAAGGCTATCCAATTCTTTTTCATTTATGTAGGATTAGCCGATTTTTTATAATGCAAAATTAATACTGAATAAAATTTTTTACATTGATCTATGGTAAGAAATAATAGTTAGGATTTTTGTTTATTTTTTCCAAAGTCTGTTTGGTATTTTGAATTTAATGATAAATAGCTTTTTTTAGGAATTGGAACCACGTAGAAAATGGAATATTTTCTAACGGAATGAAAGGGAAATAAATTTACAAATCAAATTAAGATTCTTGCAAATCTTCCGGATTAAGTTTCAGAAATTCGCCATCAACAATAAATAATTTTACGCCGTCTTTTGAATAAGTCCGGTGTGAACTAAGTTCATCTGAAACCTGGTAAGACATTCCTTTCGTCATTTTAAATTCGCGGCCATCTGATAATTCAGTGGACATTTCTCCTTCAATACAAAAAATAATATGTCCTTTTTGGCACCAATGATCAGCTTTGTAATTTTTGGAATATTCAATCATTCTTATCCGAAGACTGCCAAATTGTAAAGT
>JBDTEF010000332.1:0-3716 GCA_039922615.1 Ginsengibacter sp. | reverse complement strand
CATTTGAAATAGGTAATTTTTCAAAAGGCTGGCAAAACTAAACAAAATTTTAATAGAATTTCCATAGACCTTTGCAGCCTAAAATAAAAAAATATGCCTGGTTTATTCGATCCGTTGAAAATTAGAGGAGTTGAACTGAAAAATAGAATAGTCGTTTCACCAATGTGCCAATATTCCAGTGTGGATGGTTTTGCCAATGATTGGCATTTGGTTCATTTAGGAAGTTATGCCTTGGGCGGTTCTTCACTGGTATTTACTGAAGCCGCTGCCATTTCTCCGGAAGGTCGCATTACACCGGACGATTTAGGAATCTGGAAAGATGAGCATATCGAATTTCTACAACGGATTACTATTTTTATTAAAAGTCAAAACTCGATCCCTGGAATTCAATTGGCGCATGCAGGTAGAAAAGCCTCTCATTCCAGTCCTTGGAAAGGTCATAAATATTTAGGAAAGGAGGAGAGTGGCTGGCAAACTGTAGCGCCATCTGCAATTCCATATCGTGATGATGAACCACTCCCGCATGAAATGACCAAAGAGGAAATTCATCAATTTGTAGAAGATTTTAAATTGGCTACCATTCGTTCAATAAAAGCTGGATTTGAAGTAATTGAAATCCATGCTGCGCATGGTTATTTGCTGAATGAATTTATGTCGCCAATAAGTAATCAGCGGAATGATGAATATGGCGGATCTTTCGAAAACAGGATTAGGATTTTAGTTGAAGTGGTGGATGAGTTGAGAATTGTAATGCCGGAAAGTATGCCCTTATTTGTGCGTATTTCTGTTACTGATTGGGTGCCCGGCGGATGGGATGAAAATGACTCTGCCAGGCTTTCATCTATTCTGAAAGATAAAGGTGTTGATCTGATGGATTGCTCTTCCGGTGGTAATTCACCTTTTCAACAAATACCTGTTGGCCCTTTGTACCAGGTTCCTTTTGCAAAAAGGATAAAAGAGGAAACAGGCATCATGACTGGTGCCGTAGGACTTATTACAAAAGCTGAACAGGCAAATAAAATAATTGAATCCGGGGAAGCTGTTATTGTTTTATTGGCTCGACAACTACTGCGTGAACCCTTTTTTCCTCTCCATGCAGCAAAAGATCTGGGTGTAGATGTTGATTGGCCAAATCAATATGTGAGAGCAAAATTATAATTAAGAGACATTGCTTATTCAAATATAAATTGGTTTATCCTCTTAGAGAATTTGTCCTTGTTTTTAAAATGTCATTTAAAATTAAATTAGTAAATTTTTCATCAAAAAAGCTCACTTTTGTTTATGGAAATCGAAGACTTTTATAAAAGAATAATTTTCTTCCTTTCCTTTACATTTGTAATTAATACCTATGAGCCAAATAAAATTAAAAGACATTAGCACCCGCGCGCCGGAGAAATTTGACAAAACAGCAACCAAAGAGGCAACGGCTAAGATATTGGAAGAATTAGACGATTTACAAAATCTTTTATTTGCAGAAAGTAAACACGCCATCCTTGTTATACTTCAGGGTATGGATGCAAGTGGAAAAGATGGGGTTATAAGGAATGTGTTTACCTCGATGAATCCGCAAGGTGTATCTGTGCAGGGTTTCAAAGCACCTACTGCCGAGGAATTAAGCCATGATTTTCTATGGCGTATTCATCCTCATGCACCTGCTAAAGGCATGATTCAAATTTTTAATCGTAGTCAATATGAAGATATATTAGTAACCCGTGTGCATAAATGGATCGATGATAAGTTGGCTCATAAAAGAATGGATGCTATCAATAACTTTGAACGATTACTTACAGAACATAACAATACTACTATTTTAAAATTTTATTTGCACACCTCTGCGGAGGAACAAAAACAACGCCTTGATGAAAGAATGAGTAATCCGGCGAAAATGTGGAAATACAATGCTAACGACTTTGTAGAAGCTAAACTTCGTGATACTTATCTTGAAATGTATGAAGATTGTTTTGCAAATTGTAATGAAGTTCCGTGGGTCATTGTGCCCTCAGATCAGAATTGGTATAAAGAGTTTATCATTGCTTCATCGCTAAGGGATACGTTGGAAGGATTTAAAATGCAATATCCCGGTATCAAAAAATAAATTTTTTTATCACCTAAAAACCAAAAAAAATGAGTTTCATGTCAGATTTTAAAGCATTTGCCACCAAAGGAAATGTAATGGACCTTGCCGTAGCAGTTATAATTGGTGCTGCTTTTGGCGCTATTGTTTCATCACTTGTCGATGATATCATCACTCCGCTGTTGCTTACTCCCGCTCTCCAGGCTATGCATCTTGAAAACATTGGTGACCTGCATTGGGGTGCTGTGAAATACGGGAATTTCTTATCTGCTGTTATTAAATTTATTGTTTTTGCACTGGTGATCTTTACACTTATAAGAAGCCTTAGCAAATTGCAAAAGAAAAAGCCGGAAGCACCTCCTGCTGGTCCAAGCTCTACTGATCAATTATTGATGGATATTAGGGAGGAATTAAGAAAAAGATAGTACTAGGGAAGGCTTATTCTACATAGTGAGGGTAAGCCTTTTTTGCTTGACTTCTCTTTTCAATTATATAATTTATCAAGGGTCAAAAGTAAAAGTCCTAAAAAGAGGATAGCGTTATTTTATGCAGTAGCGCGGGATATTAATTGGTAATATTCCGGATGTATTATGTCGATTTTCATTATGAATGTAGAAAGTTATCAAATAAAATTGCCCCAATTTGAAGGTCCGTTCGATCTTCTCCTATTTTTTATTGAAAGGGATGAGCTGGATATTTATAATATACCTATTACAAAAATCACCAATGATTTCCTGGGATATATTCACCGAAGTAAATCGCTGAATATAGAAATGAGTAGTGAGTTTATCCTGTTTATCAGCACGCTGATGCGCATAAAAGCGAAGATGTTACTACCCAGGAAAGAACTGGATCCCGAGGGAAATGAGATAGATCCGCGCCAGGAATTAATTGATAAGATCTTGGAATATAAGCGATTTAAGGAGGCATCGCAGGAAATGAGTGAGATGGAAGCCCTGAGAATGCTGATGATCAAGAGAGGAAATATTCAACAGGAACTTTCTGCAATTGGGGAAGAAGCGGGAGAAGGAACTGAAATACAAACTTTTTCACTTTTCAAACTGATGAAGGCTTTTGAAAAAGTGGCCCAACGATTACATGAAAAGAGAAACCGGCCTGTGCATACTGTGATCAGTTATGAATATACCATGGAAGCTGTACGGGGTTTTGTCCTGGATTTAGTAAAGAATGAACACTCGGTTTCGTTCGAAAAAATATTTGACGTGTGTGAAGATCGCATTCATGCTATTTTCATCTTTTTAAATTTATTGGAACTTATCCAGTTAAATTATATGAGCATCATTACCGGAAACGGCATGAATAATTTCATTATCGAATACAATGAGGAGAAGGAAGAAGTACATTCGATGGAAATAAATCCTGAACCTGTGGAAGTGTAGAAATTGATTCGGGATTGAGTTAATCATTTGTTTTCTTGGTTTAAGATTTTTTTTAATTTTTTTTTTAAATTTTATTGTTTGATTTGTTAGAGAATAACACTTCAAGAGATTTACCGAATTATACTTTTCCAGTTTTTTAATAAATACGGACTTTTGAAGTGTACTTTTAGAGGTGCAAACGCGCTGGCCGGGACAAACGCGCGGAGCGATCGGGTTGTCCTTGATTTTTTGTTTCTTTTGCA
>JBDTEF010000331.1:0-7405 GCA_039922615.1 Ginsengibacter sp. | reverse complement strand
CCAAGATTTAATGTGACCACCACTTATGTAGATGGAAGGGACATTAAAAATTTCGAAAATGCAATTCGGGAAAACACTTCGGTAATTTACCTGGAAACGCCTAACAGCTGGAGTTTCAGCCTGCAGGATTTGGCGGCCGTGGCCAAATTGGCGAAATCAAAAAATATAATTACCATTTGTGATAACAGCTATTGTACTCCTCTATACCAGCGACCTTTGGATTTTGGAATAGACCTGGTATTACAGAGTGCCACAAAATATATAAATGGCCATAGCGATGTAGTGGCCGGCGTGATTTGTGGAAGTGCAAAACTGATCGAAAAGATATTCAAAAGTGAATACATGAACACAGGAATCGGCACAACGCCTTTTAATGCCTGGCTGATTATAAGAGGATTGAGAACATTGCCCTTAAGAGTTGAAAGAAGCAGTGAGACTGCGTTTAAGGTTATTGACTTTTTAAAAAAATCAGGTTATGTAGAAACAATTCTTTATCCTTTTGATGAACAATTTGATCAATATGACCTGGCAAAAAAACAAATGACGGGTTGCGGTGGATTATTTTCCTTCATTATGAAAAGTAGATCTATTGATGAAATTGAAAATTTTTGTGATGGCGTAAAACATCTTTTGATGGCGGTCAGCTGGGGTGGAAATGAATCTTTAATTATCCCCGGATGTGCTTCTATCAAAAAAACCGAATTTGATCCAAATAATACCGACCATCGAAGAATAAGAATGTATGTAGGATTAGAAGACGCCGGATATATAATAGAAGATTTGGAAAGAGGATTTAGCGCAATGAAGAGTGATGAATGTTGAATGATGAATAGAAAATTACGAATTACGAATTACGGCTTAGACATTTATCGTTTTAATTTTCAATAGGAAATAATTATCAATATTCTTTTATATTTAAAGCATTTATAATTCATAACTCATCATTCATCATTTTCTACATTAACTTACCATTTATCCAAAGGTCTTCAACATAAAGAAATGGAATGATTATTTTCGCGTCATGTATCGTAAAAAGTTACTTTTCATTCCTTTACTATTCTTAATAATTGGCGCTCAATCACAAGACAGGTGGAGTTTGCGTAAATGTGTGGATTATGCCAGGCAAAATAATATTTCTGTAAAGCAAATGCAATTGCAGGCAGAACAATCTGACATTAATTATAAGCAGAGTGTTTTATCAAAATTTCCCTCACTTAATTTTTCTAATACAGATGGTTTTCGTTATGGCAAATCCCAAAATCCTTCAACCGGCATTTTGGAAAATCAAAATTATTTTTCTATTGGATTGAACCTGCAGACCAATGCCGAAATTTTCAATTTTTTTTCTAAAAAGAATACCATACTCGCTAACAAATGGTCATTGGAAGCAGCAAAAGCTTCTGTAGATAAAGCACAGAATGATATATCCTTAACTGTGGCAAATGCTTATTTACAAATTTTATTGGCAAATGAACAACAGGAAATTGCTGATGTGCAGGTGAAGCAATCCATTTCACAATTAGATTTAATTAAAAAGCAAGTGAAAGCAGGTGCCTTACCGGAATTAAATGCGACAGAAATAGAATCGCAATTGGCAACTGATAGTTCTAATCTGATCTCTGCTATTGGAAATGTGAAGCAGACAAAATATATCCTGAAATCTTATTTAAATTTAGACGCAGGACTGCCTTTTGAAATTGAGGAACCAAAGGTGGATCAGATTCCTGTAGAAGATATTGGTGATTTGCAACCTGAAAGTGTTTATACTTCGGCGTTGGCGAATCAACCCCAACAACGCGTGAATGACTTCAATCTGAAAGCTGCGGAAAAAAACGCTTTGGCAGCAAAAGGCGCATTGTATCCTTCCGTTTCTGCATTCGGCAGCCTTGGCAGTAATTACGGCTATTTTAAAACGCCCGTATTTGAACAGGTATTGAGTGGTTATTCATCCAGTGGGCTTGTTATAAGCGATGGCCAGGGAGGATACGTAGATGTGCAACGGCCGGTATTTGTGAATGGCGCTAAAAGTGGTTACATTAAATCCCAGGGGTTGGGTGACCAGTTTAGTAATAATTTTGGCCAGCAAGTAGGCCTTTCTATTTCAGTACCTATTTTCAATGGTGGCCAGGCTAAAGCAGTCTATCAAAGAAGCAAACTGGCTATTAAAAATATTGAATACCAGAAGGACCTGGATAACAAAACGTTGAAGCAGGATATATACCAGGCTTATAATTCAGCTGCTGTGGCTTTGGAAAAATTTACTTCTTCAAGAAGAGCCGTAGAGTCTGCACAAAAAAGTTTTGACTTTGCCACCAAAAGATATAATGTGGGTATGCTTTCCACACTTGACCTGATAACAACACAAAATAATTTATTGAGGTCCAAATTGGAATATGTTTCCAATCATTTTGACTATGTATTTAGAATGAAAGTGCTGGAATTTTATAGAGGAATTGAATTAAAATTATAATATTCAGATAGTAGCGAGGTAAACAATCCCGCACTTTCTGGACCTTTGAAAATAAAATAGTAAAAATAGAAACAAGTAGAAGATTCGAAAAAGATATTTTATGAATAATAAATTGAAATGGGGCATTATTGGCCTTGCAGTGGTGCTTGTAGTTTTAATCATTTTGAAAAAGAAGGGTGTCATTGGCAAGCCTGATGGCATTCGTGTAACTACCGAAAAAGTAACAAGCAGAACCATCACAGAAACGGTAAATGCCAGTGGTAAAATATTTCCTGAGGTAGAAGTAAAAATGAGTCCTGATATTTCCGGGGAAATTGTAGAATTGGATGTAGAAGAAGGCGATAGCGTAAAAAAAGGACAGGTCCTGGCGCGGATTTATGGTGATATTTATGCCACCCAGCGCGACCAGGCAGCAGCAATCGTTAATCAACAACAGGCACAGGTCGCCAATGCAAGTGCCTCAATGGGTGCGCTGCAGGCACAGCTTGATCAATCTAAGAAGACGTATGATATGCAGAAAGAACTTTTCGATGAAAAGGTAATTTCCCGAAACGAGTTTAATGCAGCTGATGCAGCGTATAAAACTTCTGTTGCCAATTTGAATGCGGCAAAGTCAACGATCGTAGGAAGTAAGGCTGGGGTACAAAGTGCCCGTGCAGGATTGGAAAAAGCCAACCAGGATATAAGCCGGGCGGCACTTACAGCGCCCATGGATGGTATTGTATCTTTATTAAGTGTAAAAAAAGGGGAACGTGTGGTAGGAAGTTCAATGATGGCAGGAACAGAAATGATGCGCATAGCAGATATGAGTAAAATAGAAGTAAGGGTGGATGTGGGTGAAAATGACATTCCAAAAGTTCATTTAGGTGACAGCGCATTGATAGAAGTAGATGCCTTTAACAACAGAAAATTCAAAGGTGTAGTTACGCAAATTGCCAGCAGTAATAATGGCGCAGCAATGGCAAATGCTTTGGCAACCAACACGACCGATGTAACCAATTATAAAGTTTATATAAGGCTGGATCCTGCTTCCTACAAGGATTTGGTAGATCCCACAAAAAAGAAAAACTTTCCTTTCAGGCCCGGAATGAGTGCAAGTGCAGATATACAAACAAAAACAAAATTCAATGTATTATCTGTACCTATCAATGCAGTGACCACTAGAGATAAAAAGGATTCTTTACAGGATAAATCAAAAGCGATGGCAGATGCGGCTAATGAATCTTCCGTTAATCCCAATAACGGCTTTGCGGATAATGATTTAGATGTAGTCGTTTTTGTTTTACAGGAAGATGGTACAGTAAAGAAACAAATTGTGACAACAGGTGTCCAGGATATCAATAATATTGAGATAACATCAGGATTGAAAGTGGGTGAAGAAGTGGTGACCGGTCCATACGACGTAGTATCAAAAACGCTGAAACCAAAAGATAAAGTAAGAGTGGTGAAGAAAAGTGAATTGTTTGAAGGGAAGAAATAGAAGGACAATATTTAAAATATACTACCATTTTTAAAAATGTATTCGACTTCAAACTATGACTTATCATTCATTTATCAATACTAGTTTCAAAGAGATTGCAGTCAGAAAATATTTATATAAAAAGAAGCGCAAAACAAATAATTTTTATTGTATTTCTGGTTAGTCAGGTGGCAGGTTAAAATAACGCAAGATATTTGGCTCTCATTCCTTAATTACAATTATTATTTGCATCCAAAATCATTTCCTTTAATTTATTTCTGCCAGTGAGTAAAATTGCAGTCAGGATTGATAAACAGATTAATTTTCCTGAATGAGGTTGTATGGAACACTTATACTCGAAAGACATTTGTTCTGAAAAAAAACCACCCCTTTTTTTAGAGGTGGTATTATATCAATTCAATAAAATTAATTATTTAATATATTCTTTATTACCATTCTTATCAAGGTAATATTTACCACCTTTTGGTCCCAGGTAAATTGTTCTTCCTTTCGCGTCACTACCTATTGCCTTGTCAGCAATTTTTACAGTACTATTCCGATCAACTGTGGTCTTCGTAATTTTTGCCGGCGTGGCTATAGTTTTTGCCTGCACCGTTGGAGCGGGTTGTACCTGTTTAGTGACCTGTGGTACAATGGTGGGTTGTTTATTGGCATTAAATCTTTTATCTGGTGTACCATTTTTGTTTACATGTACTGCAGCTGTAACAGGGACCGGCACTTGCTTATTTGCGCTAAATCTTTTGTCAGGAGTACCGTTATTTTTCAAAGTTACTGTTGAAGTCGCTGGAGAAGCAGGTTGTTTATTAGCGGTAAATCTTTTGTCGGGCGTACCACTTTTGCTCATGCGCACAGTCGTTGTATTAGAGACAGGAACTGCCTTTGCATCAGTGGCTCCTTTTGAAGAGGCTTTCAAATCTTTAGCAGCCTTTTTTTGAGCAGCCATTGCAACTTTGTCCTGATTTACAACCGTTTTTTTAGCAGGCGGTGTAGTAACCTGGGCGATTGTTATACTAAATGTGCTTAACATTAAAAGTAGAATAATTGACAACTTTTTCATGATTATACTATTTATTTTTTTAAAATTTTTTAATATTGATGGTTGGGAAGATGGGATCAGGTGAAATTTTAGATTCAAACCTTTTCTCTTTATGGAAAAAAAATAACCCCAATGGGATCACTGGGCCAAAAAAACGACAGTCTGCTTTCCCCAAATTTGGGTCAAAAACACACTGCCAATATTTGAATAATTGTTTTTATAATTGTACCCGATATCAAAAAATTTACTATTACCAGTAAAAATGAAATCCAGCTATTGTCCGTTTAATCTAATAAATCTGGTACAAGGTATTTAAAAAATTATGATGAAAGGTCTCGTTTCCTTCTACAAGAAATGTTATATTTTGAAATCCGGTTCAATTAATAATAAACTTAAAAGATTAAATTTTGGATACTGGTGCAATTTTAAGATTCTTGTTTTATTTGTCTGTATAGGTAAAGCCTTAATTAAATAGAAAAGCATACCCTACAATAAATAGGAAAGTATTTTTTATTGTAAATTGATCGTTCAATCTAAATTTATATAATCCACAGCATTTATTAAAACTCCTAAAAGCAGGTTGATCAATCTCTTTCATTTCATGATTAAGAAATGGATAAGGTAGTAAATGGGGTTAGTTTTACTATGGAAATTTTCTTTTTCGTATCTACCAATCTTGTAAATCAGATCCCAACACGGTTGTAAAATTAGGGTAAATGCTAAAATCTGCACAATCATAAACCCCTTATTCTAAGCACAAAAAATCCCTGTTTTTATTTTTGAAATAAAAACAGGGATCAATATTATATTTTAAAATAAATTAGAATTTAAATGCTAATCCTACACGAGCATTAGTAGATCCAATTGCGCCTAATTCTACAAAAGCACCAATATTATTGCTGAAATAATATCTTCCTCCAACTAAACCACCAACATAAACGCCACTTCCGTAGCTTTTACCTAAACCAATACCACCATTATTATCCTTGAATGAAAAACTTCTGTAACCTAAAGTAAGTCCACCATAAACATCTACCTTATCGCTTTCTATCTTTAATATTCTATTAAAATGGTAATTCACCCGAGCGCCAAAATAGATTGCTGTAAATTTATAATCCAATATTCCGCCATATTTAGAAGATAAATAATCTACATTACCTCCAACGCTGATATCATCTGTAACTCCAAATTCCAGGGAAGCACCAAATGGAATTCCACCGCTGTAATAAGAATTAATTCCGATTCCTAAATTCAATAATTTATCACCTTTTTTAAAAGCGCCGTTCTGTGCAAAACCCATCGAGTACAATGCCAGCATTGAGATAAATAAAAAGATTGTTTTTTTCATAATAATTTGTTTTTAGATTTTGATAATTTTGGCAAACTAAAAGAATATATTTTAATAAACCAAATATTTTTCTGCTTCACAGTCATTGTAATCTTCTCGTTGTACCAGGTCAGCCCATAATTTTTTTGAAATATAAAGAAATGCATTCAAACACTTTACATATTTTCCTCCTTATTATTTTTTACATCGCAATTATAACGCAGCGCATACCTGAATACAATTGAAGGTTAAGAGCTTGACAATTATCCTGGATTATTTATTCGTGAAAAGAAATTCAAGATTTTTCAAAAAATAGATAGGCTTATCATGAAAAATGATTTGTAGAAAAAATAAAGATTTTATTCTTTTTATTAAATAGAATTACGACAACGGTTGACCTACCTGCACATTGCAATCGTGGCCGGGCTCACCGTGAGGAGGATTTAATCGCACTCCACCTGAAGAAGCATTCTGTAAAGGATTAATAGTAACTGGCATTACAGGCGTTGGGGCAGGCGCATTAAACGAATTAGTTGATTTGTTTAATGGAGATCCTACCGCCACATTACAATCATGCCCCGGCTGACCATGGGGTGGATTCAATGCCACATTATCCGTTGAATTTGGCTGAAGCAATTGAGAATTAGCATCAACTGTGACCGGCGCTCCCGGTGCATTGGGCAATTCTGTTGTCTCCGCTGGCTTTATTACAGGAAGTGAATTATCAAATTCAGGTGTGGCTGATGAACAGGCTGCCGCCATTAATACGATTACCGAATAAAAAATATAGAGGAATTGTTTCATAATCTTGAAATTAAGTTACTGTGTGAATCCTTCAAATCTACAAATGTTTATTTAGTAAAGCAATCCTTTCTGCAATTATTGTATTGCTGCTTCTTCGGAAAATTTCAGCTTCCAAATAAGTGTTATTAAGTATCCCAAAAAAGGCTACATTTAAATTCAATGTCAACTAACTAAATTGCGTTTTATGAAAAAGATATTAATCCATTTGTTATTCATTTTCATTTCATTTTTATACCCTTCATTGATGAAAGCACAAAAATATTCCTGGCCTGACGTGAAGCCACCTGT
>JBDTEF010000330.1:0-2582 GCA_039922615.1 Ginsengibacter sp. | reverse complement strand
TCAATGTGTTTAAATGGCAGAAAACTATGTAACGGAGTATCAATGGAGGGGGCCTTAGAGTCCAAATCATAAATGCAATGATTAAAAAGCGCAACCATTTCATCCTCATGTTCTATTCCCCGATACACATTTTTTAAAGATCGCAAACGATCAACATATACTGCAGCAAGACCGTTTCTTTTCATAGTGCCAATATCGCCACCACTTCCTTTTACCCACATTACTTCCGTTTCTTTGCCGGTTAGCGGATCTTTTGTTATTGCTTTGCAGGACGTGTTGCCACCGCCATAATTAGTTAATCTGAGATCTGCTCCAAGAAGGTTGGAACGATATATAAGTAAGGCTACTTCATCTCCTGCGAGTTCTGCTGCTTTGCCTTCATTCCACAAATAGCTTACGTGTTCGAATTTTTTTATTTCTGGCTTCATGTTTCTATTAGTTCATTTTCTTTTATGTGTTCAATTATATCGTCTCACTCTGATGATCTCCCCCCAAATGAGGAGGACAAATAATGTGGTATTCAATTTTTTATGTGGTATTCAATTTTATTATTTTGATCATTTTAAAAAATTTCCATATCCTACCAATATCACTGAAAGTAAAATGGTCAATATGCCTATTGTAATTGTTGTTTTTATTTTCTTGCTTACACCTTTCCATTCTTTCAACGCAAAGCCCCAGAGATTAGCTACTAAAATAATAAATGACATGTGAAGTATCCAAGAACTTGCCCCATTACCAAGTTTGCTTTCCCCCATTCCATAAAAAAAGAATTGTAAAAACCATATTGTACCGGCAAGCGCTGCAAAAAAATAATTTCTTTTAAGAGGTGTTTTTTTATTGGTATAATCACCAAATGTTTTGTTGCGTGCGTTTAAAAACATACACCAGATAAAGTTGGTAGAAAGGCCACCCCACAACAAAACAACGAAGGTTACATTGTTGCGAAAAAGGAATGAGGTGGTTTCCTGCGGGTGTGCGGCTTTCCAAATATTGTTGGCAACTTCGGCCATCGGAGTGCCGGCCTCAATACCATAATTGAAACAAGCACTTAAAATACCAGATATAATACAAACGATCAATCCTTTTACGAGGCTGAATTCTTTAATACTTTCTTTCTTTTTTTCTTCAGATAATTCTTTTTCTTTTAAAACACCTGCACGTCCACATATAATAATTCCTACAAGGCAGATGGTAATTCCGAGCAAAATGATCCGCCCCCAGGAAGTAGTGATCAGTTCATGAAAAGTTGTCTTTCCGGGTGTGTCGGAAAAATTATAATAAATGGAAGGTACAAGCGCACCAAATACAGAAGTGAATCCAAGTAAAACAGAGTTTCCCAAAGACATTCCAAGATAACGCATGCCCAATCCATAGGTGAGTCCACCGATACCCCAAAGAAGTCCCCAGAAAAACGTCCAACCGATAGTAGCTGACGAAGTTTGTGAGATAATAGCCCCAAACCCTGGAATAGTAAGCCATGCAGCAATAGGAGGTATAATGAGCCATGAAAAAAGCCCACCGATGATCCAGTAGCTTTCCCAATGCCATCCTTTCACCTTATTATAAGGCACATAAAAACTACCCGCTGCAGAGCCGCCTATGAAGTGAAAAATAATACCGAAAATTACCTGCATTTGGATTTAGATTTAAAAAGTGGAGATAATTTTAACTTTATAATTTTATATCAATGAGTTTCATTTTAATTATATCCCACATTTGTTTTGATGTTTTTGAAACTGCAAAATCGTATTCTCCCGAACCTAATTGTAACACTACATAACCACCTTGTGTACTCGTAACTTTTGTACCGTTTATTTGTGAAAGTGCCTTTTTACTTTCCGTAACATTACTCGCTTCTGAATCGGGAACAAAGACTGTTGCAGCAGTATTAGCAGGTATTTCCTCATCCATTAATAAATTCCCATTTTCAATTTTCCACGAATTGGAAACCTTGCCATAATAAGTATCAATGCTTGCGGAAGCATAAGTGAAATATCCGCCAATGTGTGGTTTAATTTTTATGTGTTTATAACCAACGCCATCTTCATAAGTATCTATCCCAACCATCTTTCGATACATCCAATCCCTAATAGCAACATAAGCAAAATGATTGAAAGAATTCATGCCGGGGTTTTCAAAAGTACTATCCGGTTTTTCTCCATCGGATACCATTTGCCAGCTAAATTGTGGTTGTGCAGTTCCTATACCTATTGGATTATTAAGATTATCGGTAAGCAAATTTTGTACTTTTGGCTGGCTGAAAGAAATACAACTAATTGCCAGCAGAACAATATTTAGATAAAAAGCTTTTCTCATTAATGCATTTTAATAATTCATATTTATTAAATTATTGCTAAATTAAGTCCTGAAATTTATGTAACTGTCATGCACTATCTGATGTGGATTTTCTACTATTCTATCCTAAATGTACGAAACAGTTTTTTCCAAAATTTTTTTAATTCTTGATAATGCTTCAAGGGTGCATTTGAAATCTGATAGCAATTTGAAGTCGCAGCATGATGTGGACATGAGCCGAAGCAGCAGCTATGGATTGTATATGAATCACATCAGAATTGGTT
>JBDTEF010000329.1:0-17321 GCA_039922615.1 Ginsengibacter sp. | reverse complement strand
TCTGAAAGAGGTGAATTGTAATAATTGAGCGTATATTTTTGCAATTTCTTTCTCTCGAGCCATTACACCAGGTATAAAATTACCCGGCAGATCACAATTTTTTATTTTAAAATATATGTCACTTTTCTTTCTGATTTATCGTCTTAGAATTCTAAAAAAGGATAAGCATCTAATTTTACCTGTTTGGTAAAGTAAAAATTTGACGCATCTTTTTAAGAAATTTAAAATAATACTTAATAAACGACTATCATTCTGTGCTAAATCCCTGATCCAAATTAAATCGGCACCTTCGCAGCTTAATTGCCAAAGACAACTTTATATGAAATCAATATTTTTACTTATTTTTCTTTTTACTACAACGGCTTTTGGTCAAAAACAATCCAAACAGGACAAGGTTATTTTAAATAATTTAAAAACTACAGTCGCCTATCTCGCCGATGATAAATTGGAAGGCAGGCAAACAGGATCTAATGGAGAAAAGCTGGCTTATGAATATCTTTCAAATGATTTTAAATCTATCGGGCTATTGCCCAAAGGTGATAATGGTACTTATTTGCAAGGGTTTTCTGTAGATGAAGGAAAAGAAATATTGCCAACTACATTACTATCAATTAATGGTAACCCGGTGCAATTGAATGATGGTTATTTTCCGTTGGTTTTTAGCGCCAATGGATCAGTACAATCTTTTGCATCACCGGCGATCAATGAGGCAGGTGCTCCGTGGTTTTTAGATATAAAGGAATTGCTTATTGACAATAAAGAAAATCCTCATTTTGATCTACTGTCCGCCATTCAGAATAAAGCCGCAGGATTTAAAGTAAAAGGTGCCAATGCATTGATCATTTACAATTCAGGTTCAGTTGAAGATGGACTTTCTTTTGAAGAAAAATCGAAAATAGAGATAGCAAATATTCCGGTAATCTACCTGACTAAAAAAACAAGTAATGAATATTTGCAGGATAAAACAAATGATCTTGCAATCGACATGACGGTCGATATAGGAATAAAACAAAGGATAGGGCATAATGTAGTCGGCTACATTGATAACAATGCCACCAATACAATTGTAATTGGTGGTCACTTTGATCATTTAGGGTATGGACAGGATCATAATTCTTTATGGACCGGCACTCCGCAGATACACAATGGTGCAGATGACAATGCCAGTGGAACATCGGCTGTGGTTGAGTTAGCGAGAATTTTAAAAAATGGAAAGTTGAAAAACAATAATTATTACTTCGTTTGTTTTTCTGGTGAAGAGTTAGGATTGTATGGCTCAAAATTTTTCGTGAATCAACCAGGTATTAATCCTATAAGCCTGAATTACATGATCAACATGGATATGGTTGGAAGACTGAATGACAGCAGCCGTAAAATAACCATTGGTGGTTATGGTACGTCGCCCGAGTGGGGGAAAGTATTGTCAGCAACTACAAAGGAATTCACTGCAGTATTTGATTCCAGCGGTATCGGGCCGAGCGATCATACTTCATTTTATTTAAAAGATATCCCGGTTTTATTTTTCTTTACCGGCACGCATGCTGATTATCACAAACCTTCGGATGATGTAGAAAAGATTAATTTTAACGGAACGCTGGCGATAGTAAAATACATTTATAATGTGATTGAAAAAACCAATAATGCAGGAAAGTTGGCTTTTAATAAAACACGGGAACCGCAGATGGGTAATGGCCTTACTTTTACAGTCAGTCTTGGCGTAATGCCTGATTATACTTATTCCGGGTCAGGATTGCATATCGATGGTATTATTGAAGGAAGAGTAGCCGATAAAGCCGGCATGAAAACAGGAGATGTGGTGATCGAGATTGGTGATTTTAAAGTTATCGACATCAATTCTTACATGACCGCATTAAGCAAGTTTAAAAAAGGCGACAATACAAAAGTGTTGGTCAAAAGAGGTGATAGTGAAATGAGTTTTGATATTATTTTTTGAAAAAACGTTTAAATGAAATTTAAGATTGACAATGAGGCAATGTTTGATGGCTTCTTTGATGATACAAGGATCTTGGGAATCATGGCTCCCATTGAACAATATCGGTTCTGCTGGAACCTGAACCAGATCATGAATATTGACTTTAGAATAAATCATTCTTTAGAAATACAACTGCGAAAAAAAGAACGCAATTATTTTTTTCCAATATACCAGTATTCACAAAACACCAAGACCCTTAAGCACTATTTGTATAGCAATCAGAATGATGGGGAATACCTGCTACCGGAATTTCGAAATCTTGATTTTTTGTGGCTGATAAAAGACGATATAATTTCTGATGATGAGTTTCAGTATTTGGTTAATAGTATAAAATCAATTCCGGTAGTACAAATGGTAGTGGAATTGACCCATGAAAAAATAAAAAATAAGCAACATTTGATATTTTAATTGGCACAGTCTTCGTTTCTATACTGATAAAGGAAAGACTGATAAATGAGTCGGTCTTTGATAGTAAGAATTATCTATTATGTGTTTTTTAAAATAAATATTATGTGGAAAGAAACGAATAATAAACTTCATAAAAAGTTTGAGTTCAACAATTTTTCAGAAGCCTTCTCATTCATGACACGCGTGGCTTTGGCCGCTGAGAAGATGGATCATCATCCGAAGTGGACCAATGAATATAACAAGTTGGAAGTATGGCTTTCATCACATGATGCCGGTGATATTGTAACGGATAAAGATAGAAAGTTGTCGAAAATTATTGATGAATTGGGTAGATAGGTTGTAGGTGGCAGGTATTTAGGTGTTGAAAAAAATGCGAATCGTAATTTTTAATTCAGCGTATGTCGTTGTTCGGGACCAAACGATAGCTTTATCTCCATCTTCTCCAATCATCAAGATAACTGTGATGTAGCCCCCGCGTCTGGTCTCCTCCTGACCAAGAGGTTTCATTATTAATTATTTTATTTTAAAAGGAAGGCTATAAGCATTCTCAAATGATTAATCGTTAGGCGTGTGCGAATGTCGTTGGTTGGGAACAAACGACGGCTAAACCGTAAAAAATGCTATGATACAGGCCCCACCTAATTTCCCGACCAACGGGTCCTTGAAAATCTTAAATTTAAAAAGTAAATGCATAAGCATTCTCAAAATATTAATCTTTAGACGTGTGAGAATTTCGTTGGTCGGGAGACTAAACAACGGCTCTAACATAACCTCTACAATCCTCAAAAAAGGTAAATACCACTGGAGTTCAAAAACTTACAACCTAACACCTATCACCTAATGCGTCACAGCTTTTAAGCCGACAATTGAAAAAATTAGTGTACTAATAAAAAACAATCTCCAGAAATCTGTTGGTTCTTTGAAAAATAAAATTCCCACGATCACAGTTCCCACAGCGCCGATACCCGTCCACACTGCATAAGAGGTGCCAATGGGTAGGGTAAGTGTGGCACGATATAATAGAAACATGCTCATAGCGAGACAAGCAAAAAATCCTGCTATCCACCAGGCCGCTTCTGTTCCGGATGTTTCTTTTGCTTTGCCAAGACAAGTAGCAAAACCAACTTCAAAAAGTCCCCCGATAATTAATAATAGCCAATTCATAGACTCATTTTTTTTTAAGAATAGTTATTTTTTTACCAGGATCACTTTGTCTTGTCTGGCAATAAACTTTCCTGCCGGTCTATAAAAATCCTGGAGTCCGGCCTGGTTGAAAATTTCTTCAATGTCACTGATATATTCAGGATCTACAGCAATTAATAAACCACCATTTGTTTGTGGATCGGGTAGAGTGGAAAAGGCTTCCATCACATTTACCTCTTTATCAAAATCTACCTTCTTCCCATAACTATTCCAATTTCTGTAGGTCGCATCCGGAATAATTCTTTTTTCCAGGTATTGTTTTGCGCCTTCGGATATGCTTACCTGTGAGTAATGAAGTTCTGCTGATAAACCACTGCCTTCTGCCATTTCAATTAAATGGCCCGCGAGGCCAAAGCCGGTGACATCCGTCATTGCATGGACACCCGCTACTTTACCGAGTGCTTCACCCACACTATTCAGTGAGGTAAGTTGTTTGATTAAAACAGAAACATGTTCCGGAGAAATTACTTTTCTTTTTTGAGCAGTAGATAAAATTCCCACCCCTATAGGCTTTGTGAGAAAAAGAATATCTCCTTCTATTGCAGTATTATTTTTTTTCAAATGATCCAATTGAACCATTCCATTTACTGACAGACCAAAAAAAGGTTCCGCAGAGTCAATGGTGTGGCCACCGGCAAGAGATATGCCTGCTTCGGCGCAAATCATCCTTCCACCTTCTATGACTTTTTGTGCCAAAGAAGCAGGTAATTTATCTATTGGCCAACCGAGAATTGCAATCGCTAAAATAGGTTTTCCGCCCATGGCATATACATCACTGATCGCATTGGCAGCCGCTATTTTTCCGAAATTCAGTGCATCATCTACGATCGGCATAAAGAAATCTGTAGTAGATATTAATGCAGAACCGTTACCCAGATCATATACAGCCGCATCATCATTACTACTATTTCCTACCAACAAATTTTGTGTAGGAAATGCCATGGATGAATGTAAGATTTCTGCTAAAACCTGAGGTGATATTTTACAGCCACAACCCGCTCCGCGTGAGTATTCTGTAAGATTTACCTGTGGTACTTCCCCACTAACATTTGTGTTATTTTCCATTTAATTAATTGTTTCAAAAAAAGCGTTCTTTGCATTTACGCTTTCGCAAGGGATTTTATGAAGTAAATTCTGAATATTTTCTCTATTATGTAATGCTTTTTCATACAGCTTGTCATAATAGGTAAGCAATATTTCAAAGCAGGCATAATGATCATCCTGGTTAAGAAAAGTAATGGCATTTTTCGTTTCCTGACCACCTAATTTTTTTTGAATTTTTGTAATGGAATCCTGTAATGATTCCTGCGAAAAATAACCATACTGACCAACGATAAATTTCAATCTTTCCTCTGCCGGGATGTCTAAAAAATACAATTTACTTTTCCTCATTTGGTCCCATAAAATATTTGGAACGTGCACGCCACCAATTCTATTGCTTTCATCTTCCATCCAGATAGTATCCTTTTTCTTGATTGCTTCCGATAATTCGAATGCTAATAAATTTTCAAACATTTCCTGTGAAGGTTGTGGTTGCTGCCCTAATGCTCCAAAGGCAGAACCTTTGTGATTTGCTAGACCTTCCAAATCAATTATTGTTTTTCCTTTGGCCTGCATTTCAAGTAAAAGTTCCGTTTTTCCTGAA
Source organism: Ginsengibacter sp. (assembly GCA_039922615.1). GTDB lineage: Bacteria > Bacteroidota > Bacteroidia > Chitinophagales > Chitinophagaceae > Ginsengibacter. The sequence continues at coordinate 12,072 of JBDTEF010000329.1, read as the reverse complement.
CCTGTATAACCTCCCAAAATATGCAAGGGATAAGGGTATTCAAATTGGGACAACGCCCAATGCCTGTAGGACTTATAGCCACCTTTTAAAATAAAAATATTATAGCCATAAAGGCTAAGAAGCCACGCTACGGTACTGCTTCGCATTCCTCCGCGCCAGCAATGTAAAAGTATCCCTGGCTTGTCCACATCTCCATTCGAATCAAATGTAGAAGATGAAACCATCGTTTTATTTTTGCTTTCAACATTTTTCACCAGTTCTTCCACTTCCCGTGGAATAATCTTCATTCTTTCTGAAAAATATTTCAAGCCATGATTGACGGCTATCTTCCTACTTTCTCTTTTATAGGCGGTACCAATAATTTTTCGTTGTTCATCTGAAAATAATGGGATGGAAAAAGCACCCGGAATATGGGCGTGTGCATATTCAGATGGACTACGTACATCCAGGATGGGGTATAGTTTACTTAAGTTTAAAAAGGTTTCGACATCGACTGATTCGATCGGCATAATACAATGTACAATTTTCTTGCAAAAGAAAGTTCACACTAGCCGTAGAATGCTAATATTTATATCCTATTTACATCCGGGAAAGCTATAATTATCTAAAACAGTATTTTTTCGGAGGATTAACAGTTAATCAATTTCCAATTAAATGACATGTCTTTTTAATAAGCGCTTTTTTTTCGGAAATGCCAGGACCATCACATCAATTACGATAAATATCGTAAGACCAATAATAAAGAATTTTGAGGTGCTTTCAAAAGAAATAATTCCAAGGGATATTAGAATTATTGTGCCAATTATTGTAGCCCAAAATTGGAATTTTCCGAAACTTCTGTCTATGGTTTTCATCAATATTTTTGATAGAATACTCTCAACAATTATTCCCGCTAAATGAGTATTTTAAATTTTTTGAAAAACCTACGTTAAAATAATTATTGTAATGGTTTTTCGGCACCTATAACCTGCCTCATACCTTTTTATCCATTCATAGATATCAAAAATTCCGCATTATCTTTTGTACCCTTCATATTTTTCATTAATGTATTGATCGCTTCTTCAGGATTCATATCAGCCATGTGATTGCGCAATACCCACATTCTCTGCAATACATCTTTATCCAATAGTAAATCATCGCGACGTGTAGAAGAAGAAACAATATCGATAGCCGGGAATATTCTGCGATTAGATAATCTTCTATCTAATTGTAATTCCATATTACCCGTGCCTTTAAATTCTTCAAAGATCACCTCGTCCATTTTACTTCCGGTATCTACAAGTGCAGTTGCAATAATCGTCAATGATCCACCATGTTCTATTTTACGTGCTGCGCCAAAAAATTGTTTAGGCTTTTGCATCGCATTGGCTTCTACACCACCAGATAACACTTTACCACTTGCAGGAGATACTGTATTGTGCGCACGTGCCAAACGAGTGATACTATCCAATAAAATCACTACATCATGGCCGCATTCTACCAGGCGTTTAGCTTTTTGCAAAGCCATGGTACTCACTTTCACATGTTTCTCTGCAGGCTCATCAAAAGTAGAGGCAATTACTTCAGCTTTTACGCTGCGTTCCATATCTGTCACCTCTTCCGGCCTTTCATCTACAAGTACAATCATCAGGTAGCACTCCGGGTGGTTGGCTGCAATCGCATTGGCGATTTCTTTCAACAACATTGTTTTACCTGTTTTTGGCTGAGCCACAATAAGGCCACGTTGTCCTTTTCCGATTGGGGTAAATAAATCAATGATTCTTGTAGAAAGATTGGACGCGGATGTAAATAAATTTAATTTTTCGAAAGGAAATAATGGCGTCAGATAATCAAAAGGTACTCTGTCACGTACTTCGTCAGGGCCTTTTCCATTGATCGTTTCAACTTTTAAAAGCGCAAAATATTTTTCTCCTTCTTTTGGCGGACGCACAGCACCAACGACAGTGTCACCGGTTTTTAATCCAAATAATTTGATCTGGGATGGAGAAACATATACATCATCAGGAGATGATAAATAATTATAATCGCTGCTTCTTAAAAACCCATATCCATCTGGCATCATCTCCAATACACCTTCTGCCAGGATTATTCCGTCAAATTCAATATTAAAATTTGTTTCTTTTTTTGGTAGGTTTTGTTTTTGATGTGGTTGGTGATTATTATTTCTTGGAGTAGGTGATTGCTGCTCCTGTACTTGTTCCTCACCTGATTCATCTTCTGATTCATCATCCAAATCGATGTCTTCGTCTTTCAATAATTCTACCAGGGCAGGCGCAATTGATTTAGGATCAGTAAAAGAAGGTGAACTTGCCACTTTTTCTGCGCCTCCACGATGTTTACTTTCTGATACGCGTTGGTTATCTGCCTTCTCTTCCCTTATTTTTTTTACAGGCCTTTTCTTTTCAGGCGCTTTTTTCATTTCAACTTTTTCTTCTTCAACAATTGATTCCTGGGGAACAACCTTTTCTTCAGGTGCTTTCTCTTTTGTCTCTTCTTTAGTTATTGTCTCTTCTTTTACTATGGATTCTTCTTTGGCTATGGGCTCTTCTTTTGGGTCTTCAAAAGGTATTTCCGCATCCTTTTTAACTGTGGATACCGGCTTCTGAATTCTTTTTCTTTTTGGTTTTGCAGGTGTAGTAGTCTCCGCTGGAGTTTCTTTATTTTCTGATGTCATTAATGATTGATTGTCAAGAATTTTGTAAATTAATTCTTGCTTTTGTAAATTTTCGGTTTCATTTATATTTTGTTGCTCTGCTATATCAAGCAGCTGAGGAACGGGCATATCGTTCAGTTGTAGTATATCGTACATAAAGTGGACTTATTGTTAATAGTCAAAATTCCGAGCAAAGTCTAAATTGATATAATATGGATGGATTGTTTTTGATTACTGAAATGGTGTCGTAAACAGAACCAGTCAGATATTCTTAGTGCAATAATACATCAATTTTATAAAAAATAAAGACAATTAAATATTTTTTAAAAAAAAGTGCCTTTAAGTTAAAGGTATTTGTACTTATTCAGCGATTAATCCTGTTACAATTATATTTGCGTTTTAAAATAATAAGGATGCTTAAAAGAAGGAAAATAAAAGACGTATTAAATGCCGGCGAAACACAAGGAGAAGAGATAACAGTCATGGGATGGGTACGTACATTTAGAAATAACCAGTTTGTTTCGCTTAATGATGGAAGTACAAATGAGAATTTGCAAGTGGTGATGGAATTAGGAAAATTTGATGAAAGCATTTTAAGAAGAATCAATACAGGTGCGGCTTTGAAAGTGACAGGCGCATTGGTAGCCTCATTAGGCAAAGGGCAGAAAGTAGAAATAAAAGCCGGGTCAGTAGATATATTGGGTGATAGCGACGCCGAAAAATTTCCACTTCAGCCTAAAAAACATAGCCTTGAATTTTTACGCGAAATTGCCCATTTGCGTTTTCGTACAAATACGTTTGCAGCTATTTTCCGTGTAAGACATTCCCTTGCATTTGCCGTCCACCAGTTTTTTAATCAGAAAGGTTTTGTGTATTTACATACACCCATCATCACGGCTTCTGATGCCGAAGGTGCCGGCGAAACATTTCATGTTACTTCTTTTGATTTGGAAAACATTCCCAAAAATGATGATGGAACTATAAATTATAAAGAAGATTTTTTTGGCAGAGCTACTAACCTGACCGTTAGTGGGCAGTTAGAAGGAGAACTGGCGGCATTGGCTTTAGGCGAGATTTATACTTTTGGACCTACATTCCGGGCTGAAAATTCAAATACTGCCAGGCATCTTGCAGAATTCTGGATGATAGAGCCGGAAATGGCTTTTAATGATTTGGAAGATAATATGAACCTGGCTGAAGAATTTATTAAGTATGTGATCCAATATGCGTTAGATAATAATAAAGAGGATCTGGATTTTCTTGCCAATAGATTAATTGAAGAAGAAAAGCAAAAACCTCAGCAGGAAAGGAGTGAAATGGGGTTGCTGGAAAAATTGGAATTCGTAGTAAAAAATGATTTTGAAAGAGTGACTTACACGGAGGCAATTGATATACTCAAAAACTGCACACCAAATAAAAAGAAAAAATTTCAATATCTTGTAAATGAATGGGGTATTGACTTACAGAGCGAACACGAAAGATACCTGGTAGAGAAACATTTTAAAAAACCAGTTATTCTTACCAATTATCCGAAGGAAATAAAGTCCTTTTATATGAGGCAGAATGATGATGGAAAAACGGTGGCTGCAATGGATATTCTCGCACCGGGAATTGGTGAGATTGTTGGTGGCTCACAGCGCGAAGAAAGACTGGATGTGCTGGAAGCAAGAATGAAAGAAATGAATATTCCTGCAGAAGAATTGTATTGGTATTTGGATTCAAGAAGATTTGGAACAGTTCCTCACGCGGGGTTTGGGCTTGGTTTTGAAAGGCTGATATTGTTTGTAACCGGCATGACAAACATAAGGGATGTGATTCCTTTTCCGAGGTTCCCGAAGAATGCGGAATTTTAAAACAAATTAACTTTTTTGCAAGGTTGAATCTAAGAGATTTAACATTGTGCACCTTGTTACTGAAATATATTTGCCGCTGAATGAGAAGAGTTTTGGCATTTTTCCTATTAATTAATCACATAAACACCTCGATGCTTTTACCGCAGGTGCCTGAAGTTGATGTATATGATGCCAACGGAAACCAGTTAGATGACATTAATAGCGTGTTTGAATATGTGATGGTAAACTTAGGATTGGATCACCATGCCGATGATGAAGATGATGATTGTGGTCAGAATTTCCATGCAGCTTTTTATCCACAATATACTTTCAATCCTTTCTATTCAGACATTATCAGAGATTATCAAATTACTACAAGAAATTTATTTCCTGAATATTCCCAATATAAAATTACTAATATCTCTTACGATATTATTGTTCCTCCACCACAAGGATAGTCTTTACAAAGACCACTTGTCTTTGTCCTACACAGTCACTATTTTTTAAACAGAGATTAATTATGTTTCCATTCCGGCAACATACTATTTCATCGCTGTATCATTTTATCTTAACTATTTTCAAATGAAAAAGATTTTATTTTCATTTGCCTTTTTGCAATGCGCTTATTTCTCGCAGGCCCAGGATTTGCAAAAGCCCTTTAGCGCTGATACTTTATACTTACCTATAGAGAAAGCCGAGGCTCTTTTTCTCAATCAAAATCTTGATTTAATTGCTCAGAAATACAGCATAGATTCTGCAAAGGCAACAATCATTACTGCCAAATTATACGATAACCCGGAATTTGATTATTCTAATTCCTTTTATAATAGCAGAGACCATCAATTTTTTAGTCCTGAAATGAATATCCAGGTATCGCAACTTATTAAACTTGCAGGCAAGCGCAATAAATCCATAGCATTGGCGCAATCCGGAGTAGATATTGCCAACTTTCAATTTTATGATTTATTAAGAACGCTTAGGAATGTATTAAGAAACGATTTCTATAATATCTTTTTTTTACAACAGTCTTCCAAATTAGACGACTTAGAAATTGCATCCTTACAAAAAGTTGTAACTGCCTTTGAAGGACAGGTACAGAAGGGATATGCAGCTCCTATGGATTTATTGAGAATCAAATCGGAGCTTTATACGCTACAAGCCGAACATGATGACCTTCTGACGAGTATTGATAATTTACAGAGTGAATTAAAACTTCTTATAAAGGCTTCACCCAATATTTATATTGTTCCCGATGCAGATATTTCAAGCATTAATAGAAGCATTGTATCCCAGGCAAGTTATCAAAATTTGATAGATTCTGCCATTGCAAACCGGCCCGATTTAAAGGTGCTTAATGCATCCATTATTTTTGGTAATAATAATTTAAAGCTTCAACAAGCTTATGCTACACCTGACATCACGATTTTAGCAAGTTATGACCGGGCAGGAAACTTTGTGCCTGATTACAATTCGATTGGAATTGGTATTCCTCTTCCTTTTTTTAATAGAAACCAGGGGAATATTAAGAATGCCAAAATAGCGGTTGAGCAAAATAAAATTCAGTTAGAAAGTGGCCTGGAAAAAGTAAAAAGTGAAGTGAGCACCAATTACCAAACAGCACTAAGAACAGAAAAAACCCTGCTAAGTTTTGATCCCAATTTCGATAGAGATATAAAACATTTAATAGAAGAAGTATCTATCGCCTTTCAAAAGAAAAATATCACTATGCTCCAGTTTCTTGATTTCTATGATTCATATAAGCAGAACGTGCTTCAATTAAATAAACTACGGTTTAGTAAAATAAGTGCATTAGAGCAATTGAATTTCTCCATCGGTAAAGACCTTTTCAACCTTTCTAACCCATAAAATATTTGAAAACAATAGCGTAATAAAAATTATTAATTTTTTGTGTTACAGCTAATAAATATAAAATAATGTCTAAAATAAATAATGCAATATTATTATTGCTTTTCCCGACTGTACTTCTATTTAGTTGTAAGGGTGATTCTTCGACTGCAGATACAAAATCAAAATATGTAATTCCGGATTCATTGTTAAAAACATTGAATATAGATAGTGTGATTACATGCCCGATGGTAAGTACGATTACACTTACAGGAAAAGTTTCCTTTAATGAGGAAAAAATGGCCAAAATATTTCCAATGGTAAGTGGAAATATTACAGGCGTCACCACGCAATTAGGAGATTATGTAACTGCCCACCAAAAATTAGGCACTATCAAAAGTGGTGAGATAATAGGCCTCGGAAATGATCTTGTTACTTCTAAAACAAATTTACTCATTGCAAAGAAAAATTTAGATGCGTCAGAAGATATGTACAAGGGTGGATTGCTATCCCAAAAAGATCTAATTACCGTACAGCAATTATACAAACAAGCGGAGTCGGAATTAAGAAAATCATCCTCAATACTACAAATAAACGGCGGTAATTCACAAGGTGACTTTATAGTCAAAGCGCCCATTAGCGGTTTTATTGTGGAAAAGGATGTCAACAATAATATGTATATCCGCTCAGATAATTCAACCAGCATTTTTACAATTTCTGATTTAAAAAATGTGTGGGTTTTGGCGAATGTATATGAATCAAATATTGGGAAAGTACACCTGGGTGATGAAGTAAATGTAACTACGATTGCTTATCCTGATAGAATATTTAAAGGGACAATTGACAAGATTTTTAATGTGCTTGACCCCACCAATAAAGTGATGAAGATCAGGGTGGTATTACCAAATGTGGATTATGCATTAAAGCCGGAAATGTTTGCAAGTGTAAACGTGGTAGTTAATTCAGGAGATAATGCACTTTGTATTCCATCCAGTGCTTTAATTTTTGATCAAAGTCAATATTATGTTTTGGTTTATAAAAGCCGTTCTGATGTCCGGATAATTCCTGTAAATGTGATTAATAGCAATGGCAACAAAAGCTATGTTTCCGGAAACGTAAAAGTGGGAGATAAGATTATCAGTTCCAATGTAGTGCTTATGTACGGCGCATTAAATTCTTAAAAAATTAAAAATTGACGCATGTTAAAAATAATTAAATCGATACTCGCTTTTTCATTAAAGCGAAAGTATTTCATCCTTTCTATCACACTGGTTTTATTAATTGGTGGCATTATTACATTTAAAAATATGCCTATTGAGGCTTTTCCGGATGTTACCAATACTGAAATAACCATTATTACACAGTGGTCCGGAAGAAGCGCAGAGGAAGTGGAAAAATTTATAACCATTCCTATAGAAATTGCGATGAACCCGGTGCAAAACAAGGTAAGTCTGAGATCTACAAGTATTTTTGGCTTATCATATATTAAACTCGTATTTGAGGATAATGTGACAAACGACCAGGCGCGCATACAGGTAAATGACCTGATATCCAATGCAGATTTGCCCCAGGGAATATCGCCTAATATTCAACCCCCTTCAGGTCCTACCGGAGAAATATTCCGGTACACTTTAAGGAGTAAAACAAGGGATGTTAGAGAATTAAAAACACTACAGGATTGGGTAGTAGACCGTGAAATTAGATCTGTGCCCGGCGTTGCAGATGTAGTAAGTTTTGGCGGAGAAACAAAGGCCTACGAAATAAGGGTAGATCCCGGAAAATTAATTAACCTCGGAATTACTTCACTTGATGTATATAATGCTGTTACGAAAAGTAATATCAATATCGGCGGCGATGTGATCAATATGAATAACCAGGCTTATGTAGTGAGGGGAATAGGATTATTGAATGATATTAACGAAATAAAAAACATCATTATTCAAAATGTAAATGGTATTCCTGTTTTAGTAAAAGATATTGCTGATGTAGAATTATCTAATCTTCCGAGGCTGGGTCATGTAGGCAGAACGGATGCTTTAGATTCTTCAGGAAGTAGAACTATCTCAAACGAGCCCGATGTGGTTGAAGCAATCATTTTGATGCGTAAAGGTGAAAATCCAGGTGTAGTAATCCAGGGATTAAAGGAAAAAATAGACAAAATAAATAATAAGGTATTGCCGGAGGATACTAAAATTGTTCCTTTCTACGATCGGCAGGACCTGATTCATTTTGCCACCAACACAGTTTTGCACAATCTTGCAGAAGGCATTTTGCTGGTTACTTTGATCGTATCTCTTTTTATGTTCAACTGGAGAACCACTTTGATCGTTTCTATAATCGTTCCTCTTTCTTTATTGTTCTCGTTTATCTGTTTACGCCTGATGGGCATGTCTGCCAACCTGCTTTCTTTGGGTGCTATAGATTTTGGGATTATAATAGACGGTGCGGTCGTCATGGTCGAAGGGATTTTTGTAATCCTCGACGATAAAGCGAAAGAGGTAGGAATGAGCCGGTTCAATAAATTATCCAAATTAGGAATTATTAAAAATAAAGGTGCCGAATTGGGTAAAGCTATCTTCTTTGCTAAATTAATTATCATAGCAGCCCTGTTACCTATTTTTTCTTTCCAAAAAGTAGAAGGGAAATTGTTCTCTCCGCTGGCTTATACTTTGGGATTTGCGCTTCTGGGAGCCTTAATACTTACTCTTACGGTAGTGCCGGTGCTGATAAGTATGCTACTGCGGAAAAATGTACATGAAAAACACAATCCTATTGTGCATAAAATGTCGGCGTTCCTGCTGAATGGCTTTGCTTTTACAAGTAAACACAGACGCACTTCAATTATTTTTTCAATTATTTTTATTGGTGCTGGTTTGTTTTGTTTCAAATTTTTAGGTACCGAATTTTTGCCCGAATTAGATGAAGGATCTATTTACGCAAGGGTGCAGTTGCCATACAGTATTTCCCTTGATAAGTCAGTAGAAATTGCACACCAGGTTCGGGAAAAATTGATCTCTTTTCCGCAGGTGAGCAGCATCATTTCGCAAACCGGGCGGCCCGATGATGGAACTGATGTGGCAGGATTTTATAACAATGAATTTGATGTAAAATTATACCCCGAAGATTCCTGGAAACCCAAAATATCCAAGGATGAGTTAGTAAATAAAATGTACCAAAAATTGTCAGTAATTCCCGGTGCGGATCTTAATTTTTCTCAACCAATTACAGATAATATAGAAGAAGCGGTATCTGGCGTAAAAGGGTCAATTTGTGTAAAAATATTTGGTGATTCTTTAAATTACATGGAAGGAAAGGCAAATGAAGTATACCAGATTTTGAACCAGGTGAGGGGCATTACAGATTTGGGTGTAATAAAAAATTTAGGCCAGCCGGAACTTGATATTGACCTGGACCAGCAAAAGATGGCAATGTATGGCGTGGCTACCGCAGATGCAAATGCAGTAATAGAAATGGCCATTGGAGGAAAGGCTGCCACGCAGTTATATGAAGGTATCCGTAAATTCGATATTCGTTTACGCATTCCGGAAGAATACCGTAAATCAGAAGCTGATATTGGTAACTTAATGATCCCTACAATGAATGGCTCTAAAGTACCTATAAAAGAAATTGCCACTATTTCTACAAAAACCGGTCCATCCCTGATTTTCAGGGATGCCAATGAAAGATATTCTGCGGTGAAATTTTCAGTGCGCGGAAGAGATATGGGAAGTGCAATAGAAGAGGCACGTCAAAAAATAGATAAAGATATTAAATTAAAAAACGGCTATTCAATGGTTTGGCAGGGTGATTTTGAAAATCAGCAAAGGGCTACCCTCAGATTAAAACAAGTGGTACCTATAAGTCTATTGCTCATTTTTCTGCTACTTTTTACCATGTTTGGGAATTTTAAAGATGCCGGTTTGGCTTTTTTAAATGTGCCTTTTGCAATCGTAGGTGGTATTGTTGCCTTATTAATTACCGGGACTAATTTTAGTATATCTGCGGGTATTGGATTTATTGCATTATTTGGAATTTGTATTCTGTTTGGCGTATTACTTATGACTGAGTTCAAACACAATATAGAGAAGCAGCAAAAACAAAAACATCGTTCTTTATATGCTGCTATTAAATTGGGTGTAAATTCAAGGGTCAGGCCTGTAGTGATGACGGCACTGATGGCAGCGGTAGGATTATTACCTGCAGCTATTTCCCACGGAATTGGTTCAGAAAGCTCACGGCCACTCGCACGTGTAGTGATTGGTGGGGTTATTTTTGCAATGTTTTTTTCATTGCTGATATTTCCACATTTCTTCGCGCGGGCATATAGGAAATTTGACACAAAGCACTTGGAAAAGAATGATATCGAAAATAGTTCACTATCGTAATAATTAAATTTGGAGCGGCTGGATTTAAAAAGTTTTTAAATGACTTTTAAAAATCCGGCCGCTTAAATTTTAAGAGAATTAAATTTTGAATTCCCTGCTTTATCTTGATAGGGCAAATCTTAAATTAAAAATTGGTATGGACTTGCTTTCCTACCATTTCGATCAATTTATCATTAAAAGCATCCAAATCTTTTGGACTACGGCTGGTGATTAAATTTCCGTCAACAGCTACTTCTTTGTCTACCCAGTTGCCTCCGGCATTTTTAAGATCAGTTTGTACAGAAGGGTAAGAGGTCAATTCTTTTCCTTTTAACATCCCGGTTTCGATGAGCAATTGAGGACCATGACAAATGGATGCTACTGGTTTACCTGACTCAAGAAATGTTTTTGTAAAATCTACAAACGCTGACTGCACACGCATCTTATCAGGATTTAATACACCACCTGGTATCACCAATGCATCATAATCATTTACACTCGCCTCTTCAATATTTCTATCTACAGGTAATTCTATTGACCAATGATCATGATTCCAGGCCTTTACGCTTTTGTTTTTTTGGGAAGAAAGAATATCGACTGTTATTCCTTCCGCCTCCAACCTTTTTTTTGGACTTGTTAATTCGCTTTCTTCAAATCCATTTTCTGTGATTATCGCGACTCTTTTCCCATTTTGTTCTTTCATTACTTTAAATTTATTTTTTATGATAATTTGTTTTTTTTTCAGTGAATAAAAAAGTACAAGAAATGTGCCTTTATCGAAAAGGTTTGGGTATATATAAAACCATAATTATTCTTACATTTACAAAACGGTCAATTGAATTAAATCTATACCAAGTACTTACAACCTATCAATGCAATTAATTTCTGTTTCGGGTAAAAAATTAGACAAAGAGTTCCTGGAGGTGCCACTTTTAATTTATAAGAATGACCCCAATTATATACGACCGTTAGATCATGATATCCTGGAAGTCTTTGACGAAAAGGTGAATAAAACATTTCGATTCGGAGAAGTAATGCGCTGGATATTAAAAGATGATAATGATAATGCAATCGGTCGCATTGCCGCCTTTGTAAATAAAAAATACAGGAATAAAGGCGATGAACAAAAAACGGGCGGTGTTGGATTTTTTGAATGCGTCAATGACCAGGTAGCGGCAGATATGCTATTTGATGTAGCGAAGGACTGGTTGATGAAACACGGAATGGAAGCGATGGATGGTCCCATCAATTTTGGGGAGCGGGATCGTTGGTGGGGACTTGTAGTAAAAGGTTTTAAACCGCCCATTTATTTAATGAACTATAATCCCCCTTATTACCAGAAATTATTTGAAAATTATGGTTTTAAGAATTTTTTTAA
>JBDTEF010000328.1:0-8151 GCA_039922615.1 Ginsengibacter sp. | reverse complement strand
CGGCAGCAGGAAAATTTAATTTTCAATACAACTGGGTGGCAGGGCCGGAAAAATACAAAAGTTATTATGCCGTGGGATTGTACGGACAATATATTTATGTATTTCCTCAAAAAAATGTAATCATCGTCCGTTTTGGTAAGCAGGACCTACATTACAATCCCTCTTATTGGAAGGATCTGTTTCTCCAGGTTATTGACCAACTTTAAAAATAGGAATGGAAAAACGCAGATGTATTTTTATTATTTCTGTGAATAAGTTTTTACCTTGATGGAGCTTATGCGAATGATTGTCAAGATTGAAAAAAGTGAAGGGGTGATATAAAATTTCTGGTTATCATTACGGTAAATGAAATAAAAAAAAAGAACTGTCATAAAATAGCTGTAAAATAATTTAGAATTGAAAATTTGATAATTTAATAAAGTATGGGTCTGATTTCAATAATTGATTTACTATACAGGTTTAAATATTTTTTGCTATTCCCTCTGGCAATCGTAGAAGGTCCTGTACTAGCCGTAATAGCAGGATTTTTATGCACTACTAAATTTTTAAATGTTTTTATCGTTTATCCAATCATTGTTTTCGGAGATATAATTGGCGATTCACTTTGCTATATGTTGGGAAGGTTTGGCGTGCCTCCATTTTTAAAGAAAATACTTTTGAAATTAGGGTTTAAGCCAGAAAAAATTCATGCTGCCCGTTCCTACTTTAATAACAATAGTATCAGATCTGTTGCATTATCAAAAATTACGCTTGGAATAGGAGTTGCCGGTATTTATCTCGCAGGTAATGCCAAAGTTCCTTATAAAAAATTTATATTGATATGCCTGGTGACTTCTGCTCTTCAGTATATCGTATATCTGGGTATTGGATTTTTATTTGGAAGCGCATATGAAAAGATCGCCCAATATCTTGACTTTCTTTCGGCATTGATCATCGTGACAGTTGTCACAATTCTTTTAATAATTTTTTTAAAATCATATCGTAAAAAAGAATGAGAATACTTTTTGTTTCAGATACCTATTATCCCCATATCAATGGCGTATATTATTTTGTTTGCCGCATTGCGCCAATGCTCCAGGCCGAAGGCCATGAGGTTGCAGTAATAGCTCCTTCAGAAACGATGTCGGCATCTTTTAAAAAAATTTATAATATACATGTTTATGGCATACCTTCTTTTTCGGTCTTGTTTTATTCCACTATTCGCATACCATTTCCTTTCTTAAAGAAACGCAGGATCCGAAAAATAATTAAATATTTTAATCCGGATATCATTCATATCCAGGATCATTTTTTAATCTGTAAGGCAGTCTTGCGATTAAACAGGGAATTAAAAATTCCCATTATTGCTACCAATCATTTTATGCCTGAAAATCTCACCATGTTGGTGCGTAGCCCAAAACTTAAAAAATTTTTCGAAAAATTATTATGGAAAGACTTTTCGAAAGCATTTAACCAGGTACAATTAGTAACTACGCCAACAGAAACAGGCGTAGATATTATCCGCAACAAATTAAATGTAGAAACAATTGCTATATCCAGCGGGATAGACCTGGAAAAATTTACACCATTCGGCGATACAAAAAATATAAAAGAAAAATACAACATTCCTGATAAACCGATATTGCTTTATGCAGGAAGGATTGATCCCGAAAAACACATAGAAGAAATATTACAGGCAGTTGCCATTGCTTCAAAGAGAATTGATTTTTGTTTCATAATTGTTGGTAAAGGGATCAGCAAAAAATCGCTTGAGGAGATGGTTGATGAACTTGGTATTAATAAAAATGTGATTTTTACCGGCTTTGTACCAAATGAAGATTTGCCCTATTTTTTTAAATTGAGCCGGTGCTTTGTCATTGCGAGCATAGCCGAACTGCTTAGCCTAGTTACCTTGCAAGCCATGGCTTCGGGATTACCAATTATTGCAGTAAAAGCCGGAGCGCTCGTAGAGTTAGTTAAGAATAATGAGAATGGATATTTATATAACGAAGGCGATTTGCAAAGCTTAGTTCAATACATTGAAAACATTCTTACAAATGATATCCATTATGAAGAAATGGGTAAAAAAAGCCTTGAAATGATTCAGCAACATGACATAAATAATACGCTTCAATCATTTGAAAAAATATATCAGACTTATGCTTTAACCGCCCATTGATCTGCATCAATTTATTTAACTTCTTATAAACGCTAAAAGCCCCAATCTTCAAATTCTCTCCAGAAACCCTATCTACTTTTGTATAAATATAGTAAATAATTAAAAAATAAAAATTATGAAAAAGATCTTAGGTTTAACTGCGATACTGTTTGCATTAAGCAGTGCCACATTCGCTCAGGAGCATGAAGGCAATGAAGGTAACGAACATATGAATGTTCCTGCCGTTGTAAAAAGTGCTTGTATGAAAAAATTTCCAGAGTCAAAGACACACCACATTACCTGGGAAAAAGAAAATGGAAATTTTGAAGCCAACTGGGGCGGCAAAGACGGGGAAGCCAATTCTGTTACCTACACTCCCGCCGGAACTTTTAAAGAAATTGTAAAGGAAATTCCTGTAAGCCAGCTTCCAAAAACTGCTCAGACTTATATAAAAGAGCATTACAAAAACGCCAAATTTGGTGATATCGGAAAAGTGTTAGACGCACAGGATAAAACCTCTTACGAAGTTGAGATCAACAGGAAAGACGTAATATTTGATGAGAATGGAAACTTTGTAAAAGAAGAAAAATAGGCTAAATAAAATGTATAGTGAAGAGCCATCCCGTTTAGTCGGGATGGTTTTTTTGATTTTAATAATTGGGTTAACTATTCTTTTAAACCAAATTAAAAAAGTTATTTTCCAATTTCCACAACTTTACTACAGAATCTCAAAATACTTTTGCACCCATTTAAAATCGTGTGTGTGAAATTAATATTTTTATCCCTCTTTTTCTTTATTGGAAGCTCATCCATTCAAGCCCAACAATCTGCCGGCGCAACCTACAAGATCACCGGCAAATTGATAGATTCCGTTTCCCTGTTGCCAGTGGAATATGCAACCATTTCAATTTTCCCTTTGGGTTTAAAAAAACCTGTCAATGGAACGGTATCAGATAATAAAGGAAATTTTGTAGTTGATAACCTGGCTGCAGGTACTTATAAGCTGGTGGCCGAATTTATAGGTTATAAGGCGCATAGTTTAAACAATATCACCCTTGATAAAGATCATTCTAATGCCAATGTAAATACAATTGTTTTGCAAGCGAAGGCAACGACGCTGCAAAATATTACCATTTCCGGAAAGCCAAAAATCATTGAAAACAAAATAGATAAAATGGTCTTTAATGCCGGGCAGGATATCACTTCCCAGGTAGGCGTAGCGACGGATGTTTTGAAAAAAGTACCGCAGGTTTCTGTAGATGTTGATGGAAATGTAGAATTGGCCGGAAGTGCAAGCATCAGGTTTCTGATAAACGGAAAACCATCTGCAGCTTTCGGAAGTAATATTACCGATGTACTGCAGTCTATCCCTGCCAGCCAGATTAAAAGTATTGAAGTGATTACTACGCCAGGTGCTAAATATGACGCACAAGGGCTTGGAGGAATTATCAATATTATTCTTAAGAAAAATAATTCAAAAGGCATTAATGGAAACTTGTCACTTACGGCAGGAACAAGATCTGAAAATGGATCCTTCAATTTTAATGCACGCAAAGGTACGTTTGGTCTGAATGCCTTTGTAAGCGGCAATTCGAATTTTAGAACCCGTTCGCTCTCAATATCAAAAAGAGTAACAGATGATTCTGCATCTAATAATAAAATTTATTTAAACCAGTTTTCTTCACCTGAAGAAAAAAGAAGCGGATACCAGGCTGGCGTTGGGTTTGATTGGGATATAAATAAATACAATGGCTTTTCAGGATCTGTGGGGTATGATAATTTCGGGCGAAATAGTAACACAATAACGAGACAAACACAACAAACCAAAAATGCTGGTGAGATTCTTGTGTCCGATATTGAAAATTCTATTAATGCGGATCGCACATCACGTTTTTATAATGTAGATGCCAGTCTCAATTACAAAAAAACTTTTAAGAAAGAAGATCAGGAATTAAATCTTGCGTTTAGCTCTAGTACTGGCAACCGCAATAATAATAACAATAATTATCAATACTTACTTCCAGGCGATTCACTCTATTACAGTACAAAAGGAAAAAACCCGGGGAATGAAAAGGAATCTGAAATCACGATTGATTATACCCAGCCAATAAAAGAAAAAATTGTGCTTGGCGTAGGTGGTAAATTGGGGTTTAATGACATCACGAGCAATTCCGAGGTATTAAAACTGAATTCGGTTGGCAGTTATGTTACTGATAATTTTTTATCAGATAATCTACAATATCATCAAAAGGTATATGCTGTATATAGCGAACTTACTTTCCCTGTATTTAAATTCTTCGATGCCAAAATTGGCGGGCGATACGAGCGAACAGAGATTAATACCTATTTTTCCAATGCCCAAAAACAGGAAAAGGTGCCGGGCTATAACACTTTTGTTCCGTCAATCTTTCTCTACAAAAAATTAAGTGATAATTCACAAATAAAACTGAGTTATACGAAGAGAATCGAACGGCCCGATTACAGTGATTTAAATCCCTTTATTAACACAAGCGACCCTAAAAATTTATCTACAGGTAATATTCATCTTTTGCCGGAAATCGGCAGAAGGTATGAGTTAGGTTATAATATCGATATTGATAAAATAGGATCATTCATGATAATTCTTTTCTACCGGAAAAACGAAAATGATATCCAGGATTATATTGTATACTACCCTTTTTACCAGGTCGGCGATACTACTTATAAAGATGTGGCGGTGAGTACAAGCAGGAATATTGGAAGTGAAAATAATTTTGGATTAAATCTTTATGCTTCGGCAAAATTATTTTCCAAACTTGATCTAAGAACAAACGCCTTTTTCTTTGAACGTCACACTATAAATGTGATTGACAAAGGATTAAATTACAATAGTTTTAATTATCGTTTAAACCTTAATGCTGATTACACTTTTTCAAAAACACTGGTAGCAGAATTTTTCGGAAACTTCAGATCTGCACGGCACGAGGCACAAGGTACTTTTGCTTCCTACACGAGTTATAGCCTCGCGCTTCGTAAGCAGTTTTGGAGCAAAAAAGGAAGTCTTGCTATTACCGCTTCTAACTTTCTTCATAAAGACCTGGTGCTGAATTCAAAAATATTTGGTCCTGATTTTATGATCAACCAAACGCGGATAGTTCCCTCCCGATCTATCGGCATTAATTTTACGTGGAAATTTGGAAAATTAGAATTTAAAAAAGATAAGGAACAGGGGAATGATAATTTAAATGCGCATTCTGATAACGGGTAATATTATTTGGCTTTTTTAAAATACTCCGGGCTGGCGCAAAAAAAAGATAAAGTGAAATGAAGAAAAAGAAGGCTTATTGGAAATCCTTTACAGAGACGGAATTACTGAAGCTTTGCAAAATTCATAAATTAAAATTGACAAAAATTTAAAAAATTTTATTTGTAATCCTATTTTTCTTAAACCATTTGTAACCACGATAAATTAGCCATATAACAAAAAAAATATTTAATAAGATCCAAAAATCAATTGCGAAATAAATAATTTTTTCCTCAATTGTCAAACTTCCCAGGCTCATGTAGGGACCTGCGCTCTCATCATAGAAGTCAGTATACTTCATAAATAAGATTGCTAAGTACATGTAACCGAAAAGATCCGCCACAATTAGCAGCAACCACAAAAAAAATTGTAAAAATTTACTTTTTGATTCAGACAATAGTCAGTGTGCTTTAATTTCACCATAAATACTTCGAGTACAACCTACAACGTGAAACCTGATACCTTATTCCTGGTACCTACTTCACCTCCTGCATCGTCACCAACCTCCTGTAAAATCCATTTAAGTCCATCAAAGTCGCATGGGAACCACGTTCTACGATCTTTCCTTTTTGTAAAACAATAATTTCATCAGCATTCTTGATAGTGCTGAGCCTGTGTGCTATCACAATGCTCGTGCGGTTACTCATGAGATTATTGATCGCATCCTGCACCAATTTTTCACTCTCTGTATCTAAGGAGGACGTAGCTTCATCCAAAATTAATATCGGCGGATTTTTCAAAACTGCACGTGCAATAGTCACTCTTTGTTTTTCTCCACCACTTAATTTATTTCCTCTTTCTCCAATGTTGGTAAAGTAATTATTGTCTTTTTGCAGAATAAAATTATGGGCATTAGCCACTTTCGCTGCTGCTTCTATTTGCTCCGGAGTTGCATGCTCCATCCCCAAAGAAATATTATTGGCAATTGTATCATTAAACAAAATAGGTTCCTGTGTTACAATGCCCATGTGACTTCTTAATGAATCCAGGGAATATTCTTTTATATTGATGCCATCGATCAGCAATTCACCCGAGACCGCATCATGAAAGCGCGGTACAAGATCCACCATCGTACTTTTTCCGGCGCCCGAAGAACCTACCAAAGCGATCGTCTTTCCTTTCTCAATTTTTACATTGATGTTTTCCAGCACCACTTTATCCTCATAAGTAAATGATACATTTTTAAATTCAATGCAGTGATCAAAGCTTTTTAACACTATTGGATTAGCTACCTCTTTTATGCCAATATCTTCTGCTATCAAATGCTCAATACGCTCCACACTTGCTGCACCTTTCCTAATATTGTAACTGGCGGTGGATAAAGATTTCAACGGTTGGATCACCTGGGAGAAGATTAAAATATAGGCAAGAAAATCACCCGGATCCAAAAAAGTATTCTGCAAAACCAATCTGCCACCATACCATAATACGGCTACCACGGTGAAGATTCCCATCACCTCACTTACCGGCGAAGCAAGGTCTCTGCGCCGATTGACTTTATTTTTAATGGAGAGCAAATCTTCATTTTGATTGTCAAATTTTTTGAACTGTTGTTTCTCTGCATTAAAAGCTTTGATAACCCTAATGCCTCCCAATGTCTCTTCAATAGTAGAAAGTATGGTCCCTAATTTTTCCTGGGTTTCTGTGCTTTGTCTTTTTAGGGAACGTCCTATCCGCCCGATGATCAAACCTGCTATCGGCAAAAAAAGCAGCAAAAACAATGATAATTGCGGACTCAATATGACCATATAGGAGAAAAACAAAATGATCGTAATCGGTTCGCGGAAAAGTATTTCCAATAAATTAATAATGGAATTTTCCACATCACTTAGATCATTCGTCAGCCTGCTCATGATGTCGCCTTTCTTTTGGTCATTGAAATAACCAACCGGCAACATCAATATTTTTTGATACATTTTTGTCCGCATATCATTCAATATTCCATTTCGTATGGGCACTAAAAAATAGGAAGAAAGATAGAAAAATAAGTTTTTTAAAATAATAAAAGTTAGAATGAGCAAACATATTAATCCAAGGGCTTTAATATTTCCCCCGGGTTCTTTCACCATATCTGCCAGGTAAGCTTTGAGGTTATTGACAGGATTCAAATAAGCAATAGATGTATCATTTTCTGTAACTGCATTTAAAGTGTCCTGTTTTTTAAAAATTAATAATAAGAACGGGCTGAGTAGTCCGAGTGAGATAACTGAAAAAAGGTTTCCCAACAAATTGAAACTAAAATAAGTGACAATTAATTTTGGATACCTACCTACATAACGGAAAACGGTTCTAAGGCTCTTCATTTATCGATTTAAAATGCTATATTAATAAATAGCGGCAAAGTAACTAATTTTACAACGAATGATAATCACAATATAATGACAGAAGGAAAAAGACAAAAGCAGGTAGCCATTGAAATTTCAAAAGAATTAAATGACATTTTTCTTAAAATGGGCCTAACAATGATGGATGGCGGAATGGTATCTATTTCATCAGTAAAAATTACTCCTGATCTGTTTGAAGCCAGGGTTTATTTAAGTCTCTTCCAGGTGAAAGATCCTGATAAGGTTTTGGAAAAATTTAAAGATAAGTATAGTGAAATACGTGGTGAACTGGGAAATAGAATGAGACACCAGCTCAGGAGTATTCCACAGCTTACCTTTTATTTGGATGATACACTTGATTATGTTTTCAAAATGGAAAAATTATTGGAGGAAATAAAAATTGAGGA
>JBDTEF010000327.1:0-5142 GCA_039922615.1 Ginsengibacter sp. | reverse complement strand
GCGAATGATTCCAGCAGAGCTCTTTTTCGGTATGATACAGTAAATAAGCGTATTTCTGTTATTTCAGATCTTTCGATTTCTGAAGGCAATGATTTTGATAGTATGATTTACCAATATAATAATGATTTGATGCTAACCCGAATATCTATTATGGATGCACAAGCTTCAAGTGATCCGTCCTACGTGGTATCAATTGATTATAAATATGATGCGGACAAGGTAATCCAGCTTGCGAAATTTACAGATTACAGTGGAGATAATTATACCTACTCCTTTAATAAAACAAGTCTCCCGGGTGGAGGATACAGGCTTAGCTGGAAAAATACTTCGCCCTATAACGGGCCTGGAGATACTTATTTGGCATCATTTGACGGGAAGGGGCAAATGATTTCAAATTACTATTCTCTTTATTCTGATTCACTACTATATGATGAAGTTGGGAATATAAAAAAGGTGTTGAAAACATACTACAAAAATCCTAATGACATTAAAGACTCGAAGACTTTTACGCTTTATGACTTTACATTAAGAGAGTCAAAAGGTGATCAGTTGTATAATTTAAACCAGGTTCTTAATCGTGGCATTGCGAATCTTAATGTTATGAATGGAAGTATTGGTGGAGATTTGTTTTCCGTAGATTATGTATATCAATTCACGAAGTATCCTGCTACGTCAATCATTCTTCATCGGTCTTCGATTTATAGTAATTGCCCAAACTGTCCTGATTACGAAATTAATTCTACTTCGCAACCAATGTACGATAGCCAACAACGACTGGTCAGGTATAAAGTTGTTTATAATGATTATCCACTTTCTTACCTCGAATTTTATATCAGGTATTACAAATAATTTTAACTCATTCTATTTTTTTATTAAAAATAATCAGTTAATAAAAATAATAATTTTTCGAATAGTTGAAATTTAATTTAAGTGAAACTTAAATAATCAATTTATACTTTTACCCTTACAGGAAATAATTTATGGATTACCCAAATACCTTTAAATTTTATTTCAATGGCCGTAAATTTTTGCGTTCCATTGCCAATAAATACTTCACTATTACTTAGTGTGTAGGAGCCAGGATTGTTAAATGGCGAATGGGATTTAAATATCCGGGAAAATATAGATCTATTTTCCTGTGGTCAATTTAAATAACCTAACTAAAAAGTTTTGCGACACCAAACGCAGCAGCAGCAGCTATCGCACCGATCAGCATTACTTTTAAGGCGCCTATAATTACCGGTACGCCTGTCATTTTGCTTTTAAAGTAGCCAAAAATGAATAAGCAAATTAAGGTGGCAACTACTGAAAATTTCAATGCCTCTGTGGAGTTATCGATGAAAAAATAGGGGCTAAGAGGGATGATACCGCCAACTGCATAGGAGACGCCAATATTTAAAGCACTTTTTGTTGCGCGTTTTGGATCAGGTTCATCAAGGCCTAATTCAAATTTCATCATAAAATCTACCCATTGTTTTTTATCTTTTGAAATCTCCTCGGTAGCTTTTACTTGTAATTCTTCACTCAGGCCCATATTTTCAAAAAATTCTCTTACTTCTTTTTTTTCCTGTTCGGGCACGCGTTCCACTTCTTCATATTCTCTTTTCAATTCACTGTTGAAATGATCTTGTTCTGTTTTACCGGAAAGGTAGCCACCAAGGCCCATGGCGATACTGCCTGCCACTATTTCAGCAATGCCTGCGATTACGATAATAGAACTATTTGAAACGGCGCCTGTTAAGCCCGCTGCAAGTGCGAAAGGAACTGTAAGCCCGTCGCTCATTCCAATAACTACATCTCGTAAAAAATCAGAACTTTTTAGGTGTTCTTCCTGGTGATGCGTGTGTGGAGTTATAGTTTTAGGGAGCATTTATTCTAATGATGAATTATGAATGATGAATGATGAATGATGAATTATTTAAGCATTAAAAATGATGACTTGCAACTGCCTTTTTGCTATATTCTACCAGGTTATCGGACTCCTTAATTACAAAATTTTGAATACGTAATTTCTGACTGCGCACTTTTTGGTTAATGACTTCTTAACTCATAACTTCTTGACCTATTACTTCTTAACTTTCTTCTTCCTTTTCACATCTCACATCTCACATCTCACTTCTCACTACTTCTGATAACTAATCCTATAAATTACTCCTGCAAAATCATCGCTCACCAGCATAGAACCATCTTTTAAAAACTGCACATCAACCGGGCGGCCAGACACATCTCTCACATTTTGCAACCAGCCATCTGCAAATACTTCCATGCCCTTTGGTTTGCCGTTTTCATCCATTTTAATTACGGCGATGCGGTAACCAATCGGAATGCTTCTATTCCAGCTTCCATGCTGCGCAATGAAAACTGCATTACTGTATTCTGCGGGGAATTGGTTCTCCTTATTAAACCTCATTCCTAGAGAAGCAGTGTGTGGTCCTAACAATTCTACGGGGGCTACATAATCAGCACAATTTTTTCCTTTACCAAATTCAGGATCTAAGATGTTTCCCTGGTGGCAATAGGGATATCCGAAATTTAAACCTGAAGTCGGAGCAATATTTAATTCATCATTTGGTTGATCATCACCTAACAGATCACGCCCGTTATCTGTAAACCACAGATCTTTATTTTTTGGATTCCAATCGAAACCAACCGTATTTCGAATTCCCTTTGCATATATTTCAAAACCGGTACCATCTGCATTGATCCTTGTCATGGAAGCATAGATGGGTTTAGTGGGTTCGCATATATTACATGGTGCGCCTACCGGTACATACAACTTTCCATCAGGGCCAAAAGCGATGAATTTAAATCCATGGTGTTTATCCGTAGGATATTTATCATAAACCATTTTGGGTGTTCCCGGATTGGAAAGATTTTGCTCAATATTATCTAAACGATAAATGGTAGAAATCGTTCCTATGAAAAGGCTGCCATCCTTGAATGCCACACCGTTAGGCGCGTTCATTCCACTAGCAATTTGAACGACTTTATCTGCTTTTCCATCATGATTCTTATCAGGGATCGCATACACATTTTCTTTATTGGTACCTACGAATACAGTTCCATCCGGCGAAACTGTCATGCTCCTGGCATTTTCAATTTCTGCATATACTTCTATTTTAAAACCTGCCGGCAACTTAATTTTATCCAGTTTGTATTTTGTAAATAATGGATCTGAAGGATCGTTTTTATGGATGCTGCTATCAGAAGGATTAGTGGTGGCAACGCTGGGGGTATTTGCATTATTGCAGGAAATGAAGGCAATTAGGAAAAGGAAACAAGTCGCGGGCAAGGACTTTGCAATATTCATAAGATCGATTTATGGGTTGTATTAATTCAATCAATTATTTAGCCAAAGTAGGCTATCCGGACGACTAAATTAAGAAATCATAATAAGTTTGAAATCCCGGGAAATTTTACCCAAAATAATCCCTTCATTAAAACAAAAGATTCACGCCGTTTTTGTGTTTGTTCTCATGCTCCAGCAGCCATTGTTTTATTTGAAGTCCGCCACTATAACCTGTTAATGATCCATCTGAGCCAATCACTCTGTGACATGGCACGATGATAGGCAGATTATTGCGGCCGTTCGCTGCTCCTACTGCCCTGATGGCTTTCACATTCTTGATTCTTTTTGATAATTCAATATAACTGATCGTTTTTCCAAAAGAAATATGAATCAATTCATCCCAAACCTTTTGTTGAAATTCAGTACCGGTCTGCATTATCGGGAGATCAAATTCCTGCCGGGTTCCTCCAAAATATTCCTCCAATTGGTCAATACAGCATCTTTCAACTTCTGTGTTTGAATCATCTTTGTTATATTTTAATGACTCATCTTCACAAATGAATTGAATGGAATTGATGAATCCATTGGAAGATTTTATGAACAATATACCGACCGGAGAATGATACACCATAAAAAAAATTGATCAGGCATCTAAGAGGCTGGCAAGAGATAATAATTCTTTTTGTTTATATAAATTATTGTCACCACTAAAACATTTTGAAAACTCTACTAATAAATGACTAATTATTTTTTTGTGGTCAAGAGGCTTGTAATAGGAGGGTACCGATGGCACCATGATTCTTTTAAAATAATTCTCAACGTCTTTATGGGAATAAACCTGGCCATTAATAGGATCTATGTAAAAAATTATTTTTTCACCTTCTATCAAATTTTGACTATTAAAATTTTCCGTAAAATACCCGAGGATAAATTGTTTTGGAATGTTGATAGCTTTGGCAGGAATGTCTAACAATTCACACAGAATCAAATAGAGAATGCCATTTGTGATCGGATTTCCTTTTTTATTTTCTATCGCTTTATACAATAGAAATTCATCGGGGTTATCATAGCTTACCTCATTTCCTTTTAAGCCAAAATAACTATATAGAATTCCGGAGAGCACATTTACCTGTTCTAAAGGTGTCAGGTAACTATTCAATTCCAGCCAGATATTTCTCCTCAATCTTTCTATTTCCTGTAGCGCAGCATTGGCAGGCATTTCGGGATAGCAATATTTCGAGACCAGCAAAGCCCCTTCCAGTAAATTGCAATTCCCGTTTTTCCAGTCAATAAAAGCTGTTTCTAAATCACGGAAATGTAACTGGTGAATGATCATCTCGATCCGGCTTTGCACTTCTTCATCTTCACTATTTTCCCACAGATTCTCCAGGTTGGGAATTACAGCACGCCCGAAGGATATCAACTTGTCTGTCACAGTGGAGAACACTTCTTCATCAGGGTCATCGATGAGATTGAAAAGAGCGGATATTTCTTTGTTCTCAATCATTCTGCTAAATTAGGAAACTTAAAAATAATTTACCGCTAATCTGTGCAGAAAATTATTTTTTGGCCGTTTTCTTTTTGACCGCTGTTTTTGTAGCACCTGTTTTTTTTGCAGGTGCCTTTTTAGAAGTTGATTTGGTGGCTGTTTTTTTAGTTACCGGTTTGGCAAATGCTTTGGGATCTTGTTTTAGAATCATCTTTTTTACTTCCTCCACGTCTACCTGAGCCAATTCTTCCGGTGAATATTTTTCACCATTGCTCTTGGCAGTGAGCTTCAACATTTTTTTTCCAAAACGAATGAATGGGCCCCATCTGCCATTTTCAATAGCTATTTTTTCAGCAGGCCATTC
>JBDTEF010000326.1:0-3013 GCA_039922615.1 Ginsengibacter sp. | reverse complement strand
GTCTGTGTGCCTTCTATTCGGCTACTAACTACCGCTTCTTTGGTTACGTGAAGTTGAATAAATAAATCGATATTAGGAACCAGTTTTGAATAAGAGTTGAGTTCGCCTAGCTTAATGGCTGCTTTTTCAAGGAGCTTATTAATGATAGGGTCTTCCCAAATCCAAGATTTATTGATAAGGGCAGGAAAAAAATAATTATAACCTGTGGCATGTTTTACCAGACTGCCCGATTTATATTTTTCTATTTGCATTTTATTTTGTGTTTACATAAAGTAACACAAAGATATTTATATTTTAGTTTAGCGCAGTAAAGTAAAACACTGTATTTATAGTTTTACTTTGCGGGTACAAATTATCATCCAATTTTATAAAGATTTTAATTAACAGTTTCGTCAATTTCAATGGATTTTGTCGTTTATTGTTTGAATTATAACGGTTTTCCCAATTTCACCCCACCCACTCCACTTCCCCAAATCTCCACCTTCCCCTCTCTGTCACCAATTCCCCATCCTCATTCACTCCCAAAATCCTATTCTCAAAAACTTCCTCCCCCTTTTTCAACTTTATCACCTTCCCTCTCGACCACAAATGCGAATTATATTCTTTCAGCATTTCCCCAAAAGAAATCGATTTAAGCACCTCAATTCTCGCCAAAACAAAACCCCTCAATTCCCCGCCCAACACCACCACATCATATTTTTCGCCACTCACATTTGCAAATGAATTCGCCGCCTTATCGAGATCCTGGAAATCCGTTTGATTTACATTTATCCCAATTCCAATTACCGCCCACTGCCATAAAGTACCCTTAATCTTGTTTTCTATCAAAATGCCTCCTGCCTTCCTGTCATTGATAAACAAATCATTGGGCCACTTTATGCAGATGTCCGCATTAATGTGTTTAGCAAAAAAATCATATACGCCTAATGCAACTGCTATCAACAGTTCAAACTGTCGTGAGATAGGCTGGTACTGCATCTCAACACAAATGGATAACAAGATATTCTCTCCCGCAGCGGCTTTCCAATGCTTTCCACGAGTACCTTTACCCTGCGTTTGCTCCAATGTCTGCACTGCATTTCCGCTAATGGCCTCGCCTTTTTCTATCATTCCCATGGCATAGTTGTTGGTACTGTCGACCGTGTCGAGAATGATTATTTTACCTGTAGAAAAAGCCATTGCGAAAGGGTTTGATAAAAATGATTATTTTTGATAAATTGTTGCAAAATTTAAGTAATCAATTGCAAACTAAGAGAATAAAATTTTATTTTCGTGAGATTGGTTATACTACTAAAATAGAATAAAATAAACATTTGAATAATATAGAACTTTTAGACACACGAAAAAAATCTACCATCACAAGAATAACGCGAAATAGTAAAATTTTCAAAGCTATCATTCATGGTATCGAGGAGAAAAAAGGCGAGAAAATAATCAGCCTCGATCTTAAAAAAATCCCGGAAGCAGTTTCTGACTTTTTTGTGATTTGCGAAGCATCCAATCCGACACAATTGAAAGCCATCGCGGATTCCGTAGAATACGAGGTAAAAGAAAAATGTGGTGAATTACCTTACAAACACGAGGGAAGGCAAGGTGAGCATTGGATATTGATCGACTATGTAAACATCGTTGTACATATTATGCTTCCTGAACAAAGAAAATTTTATAAGTTGGAAGAAATGTGGAGCGACGCTTCTATTGTAGAGCACTAACTGATGAAAATAAAAAATTATAAAAAATCAATGCACGTCTTATCCTTAGGATAAGATTTTTAAATATTTGAGGGCACCCAATTATGGCAACCGAAGAACAGACAAAGAAACCGGCGAAGAGAAAATTAAACCTGAATGGTTCTCCTAACAAAGAGGATGATCAAAAGAAAAAACCCAAATCCACGATCTATTGGATCTATGGAATCATGATCGCTTTATTATTGGGTTACCAATTTATAAGACCTTCTACAGGTACCGGCGCTGAAATTAATAATATCCAGTTTTATGAAATGCTGAAGCAAAATGCCGTAGACCAGGTTACTGTTGTCAGCAATAAAAAACTGGTACGTGTCACCATCAATCCCCAAAAATTACAGGCTGATTCCGGTGGATTTTTTAAATCCGTTTTTGCTGCAGATTTTGACGCTGCCAAAAAAATAACCGGCGCGCCACAGGCAAGCTTTGGCATTATAAAAGATGATGTATTTGCATCAGATCTTCGCAAATTTTACGAGGATAACCCTACCGTAAACCGTGTAGTAGTGAAATCTGATGATGAGGGCGAATGGTTTACACAATTGTTGGGAACCATATTCCCATTCCTTTTGATCGGTATCGTATTCATCATGATGATGCGCAAGATGGG
The DNA here is from genome assembly GCA_039922615.1 of Ginsengibacter sp. Lineage (GTDB taxonomy): Bacteria > Bacteroidota > Bacteroidia > Chitinophagales > Chitinophagaceae > Ginsengibacter. Next base: position 655 of record JBDTEF010000326.1, on the reverse strand, counting down.
CGGTGGCGGTGGCGCCGGTGGTCCGGGTGGCATCTTTAATATTGGGAAATCAAAAGCAACTCTTTTTGAAAAAGGCACCAAAGTAAATATCAATTTCGGTGATGTTGCCGGTCTTGACGAAGCCAAAGTGGAAGTGATGGAGATCGTGGATTTTCTGAAAAATCCTAAAAAATATACGGCACTTGGTGGTAAAATTCCAAAGGGTGCATTGCTCGTGGGCCCTCCGGGTACAGGTAAAACATTGCTCGCAAAAGCCATGGCAGGAGAAGCACAGGTTCCCTTCTTTAGTTTGAGTGGAAGTGATTTTGTGGAAATGTTTGTAGGTGTGGGTGCAAGTCGTGTAAGGGATTTATTTAAGCAGGCAAGAGAGAAAGCGCCATGTATTATTTTCATTGATGAGATCGATGCAATCGGTCGTGCACGTGGAAAAAATATGATGATGAGCAATGATGAAAGGGAAAATACCCTGAACCAATTGCTTGTGGAAATGGATGGCTTTGGTACGGATATCGGTATCATTATTTTGGCGGCTACAAACAGGCCTGATGTATTGGATAGTGCGTTGCTTCGCCCTGGAAGATTTGACAGGCAGATCACCATTGACCGGCCGGATCTCGTAGGTCGTGAAGCAATTTTTAAAGTGCATTTATTACCT
>JBDTEF010000325.1:0-8313 GCA_039922615.1 Ginsengibacter sp. | reverse complement strand
TTTTAGCAATTCATTTTTCATTGTTTTGATTTTAAAATTCGCAGCTCATTAAATATAGAAACACTGCTACACTTTTTTTTTTGCTAATTAATCAACAGGTTCCCACAACTGGATCTTGTTTCCTTCTTCATCCAAAATGTGAATAAATTTTCCATAGTCGTAGGTCTCGATTGTATCTACAATAGTTACGCCTTCTTTTTTTAATTCTTCAACAAGTTCTTGTAGATTTTCGACCCTGTAATTTATCATAAAATCTTTGGAGGAAGGTTCAAAATATTTCGTTGTTTCCGGAAATGGCGTCCACTGTGTTTGTGCTTTCTTTGTGCTGTCGACCCCTTCATACCATTCAAACGTTGCACCATATGGATTGGTATCTAAACCAAGGTGTTTTTGGTACCATTCTGTCATTTTCTTTGGATCTTTTGATTTGAAAAAAACACCGCCGATTCCTGTTACTTTTTTCATTTTACTTATTTTATTTTTTATGGTTAAAGATTTGAAAGCAAACCCTAAAAAAAAGGTTGCCATCAGAATAAAAGTGATAAATATTGTTTTTTTCATAATTGCAATTTTGTTTGTTTGTGTTTTACTGGTGAGCTTTCTTTTTTATTGATGTGAGATGGTTGAGATGCATGCTGCGTTTATAATTGCTTAAAGAATCTCCTGCTTTTAATGATGGAATAAATACCGAATTATCTTTAAAATTTCACCTGAATTTATCACCCACAAAATAATTAATTGATGAAGGTCCTCTCTATAAATTAAATAAATTCTATGTTCATTAAAGCAGCATTTTTGATATCTTTTCCTTTAATTTTCAACTACTTCAATATTTTAAAATTAAATTCTAATTTCTTTGTTTGAATCAACATTCTCCAGTTTATAAAAAACAGGCAAAAAAGCATCAGCAACCCCAATATAAGGCTTAGAATAGATTGCCAGGAAAAGGAATTATCAATAATGCTATGGGTATTTTGTGATGCGTAATCGCCTAAATGTACGGCAATAGTATCACTAGTAAATTTGCCTATGATAAATGCCGGGATAATATACCTCGGTTTAATTTTTGAAATTGCGGCACCCAAGAAAAGTGGTGTAGTTGGAAGAGGTAATAATGAATAGGCGAGAATGAACAACTGGCCTTTCCATTTATTCTCTTTTAATTTATTTCCCAGGAATTGAATATCCTCATTCTTTGTCCCGGTTAAATATTTATTGGCAATAGATGGCGCATATAAAAGCAAAACATACCTTCCCAGAACAGAGCCTGCAACGCCTGCAAAAATCACTAACCAAACATTTAAATGAAACATTATCTGAAGAAATAGCATTATCGTAAATGCCGGTGGAAAAGGAAAGGGGACTACATCAAATAAAAACGCACCTGCAAAAACTAATAGATACTGCCACCACATACGCTGAATTTTATTTTAGTTGTTGTACGCAAAAATTAGTCTTATCGTCGTTAATTTATTTCTTTCCACCATTTGGTGAAAGTTTGATTATTGTTTTTCAAATATACTTCTTCGCCAATCATCGGCGTGATTATATTTAAATTTTCTGTTACATTATTTTCTGTGATTAGCTCCAGCGGCTCGTCCCATGCATGATTTCCTAATGCAAATTTTGATGAATGAACGGGCAAAATCATTTTTGCATTCAATTGCTTGGCTACATTTAAAATTTCATCAGGCAATAAATGAATGTACCGCCATTTGGTGTTGTACTGACCATTTTCGAGAATGACCAAATCAAAAGAGCCAAATCTTTTTCCTATTTCTGCAAAATGGGTGTCGTAACCACTATCGCCACCAATAAAAATTTTCATCGTTGGCGTCTGCAAAATAAAAGACATCCAAAGTGCTTTATTTCTTACAATTCCCCGACCTGAAAAATGGCGTCCCGGTACTGTGTGAACTGTAAAACTGCCAGGTAAATCTATTTTTTCGTTCCAATCTTTTTCAATTATAATTGACTTGTCATAACCCCAATATTCAAGATGTTCCCCAACACCCAAACCACAAATAACTTGTTTGATTTGGGGTCTTAATTTTTTAATTGTATCATAATCAAGATGGTCCCAATGGTCATGTGAAATAAACAGCCAATCAATGCCAGGTATATCTTCTGTGGTGTAAATGTCTGTTCCTTTAAATGCTTTGGTACCAACTGGCAGGGGAGAAGCACCACCACTAAAAACGGGGTCCACCAGTATTCGTTTACCGTCCACCTGGATGAAATAGGAGGAATGTCCAAACCAAACTAAAATGTCTTTATTGATATCCAGTTGCAGTAAGTCCGTTTTTACAGAAGGAATTTTATTGGTTGGTTGGATCCGGGCATTCCTTTCAAAAATCAATTGCTTTATAACAGTGTAATAATTGGCACCTTCAGTCAAATCTGGTGTAGGACTAATATTTTGAAAGGAGCCGTTTTTATAATTTGGTGATCGTTTGATTTTTGATAAACGATCTTTTGAAGGAAGTTTGCCAAATTTGGGCTGTTGCAAAAAAGCAATAATTACAATAGCTAAAATTAAAATGATCGTAATAAATAATATCATTTTAGTATTTATAATTCGATTTAAAATCTATTGATTTTAATTTCGAACCTGGATAATTAATAAATATGCAGCAATTCCAACAATTTAAAAGGGTCGTCAATGGCTTCGAAAAGATCTTTATTGTGTTTGATCAATTTGCTCCGCGTGTAAACCCGTAACCATTGTTTGTACATATATTGTTCGTATTGCTGGAAGATTTCGCTTAGTGGCTGATCACGCTGTGTCATAAGCCCGGCAAGGTACATAGCACTTTCGAATCCAAGGGAAATGGACTGGAAATAAGGAGATCCTACTGCGGAATCACCCACCAAAAAAACAGGTGAATTAGTAAATGGATGCCCATTTGCACCATTTGCTATCCAATGGCGGTTGGTATTGTTTCGTGCGCGATACAGGTTTAAAGGGATGCGCACGACTTCGAGGTCACCCACGATTTCACCATTTGTTTCCTGTTTTATTTTATCAATGAAGCGGTCCATGGAGCGGGCGACATCCGGAAAATTGGCACGAAGATATTCTCCGTCAAATTTCGGCGGCATTGCTTCGTAATCTTCAGGGGTGATATTTACAATGCCTGACACATAACTAATGTTGCCATCATAAGAAGTCCTGTCTACCGCAGGGATAAATTTATAACTCATATTTTCTGCATTCTTATAATATTTGCAATATTCATTGCACGAATAAGCCTGGCTATAGACAAATGTGATAATGACTGCATACTCCAGTTTTAAATTGTAAGTGTTGGCATCCATAATTCCTGAATCCGGGCCAAAGGCCAGGTGATCGCGAAACAATGATTTACAACCCGAGCAATCAATAAGAATATCTCCGGGCTCGATCAAATCCATAGCAGCTTCAACTTTCAGGTTTGTTTCTATCCGCTCAACCGGGTTCGATTTACGTGCGTCAATTAATTGGCTGAGAGATTCTTCTATAGATTTTAGCGGGCAAAATCCCTGGATCCATTCCTGGAGAAGCGACATCAGGTCCGAAGGAATCGCCTGTCTGAATGCAATAGCATCCAGTAATTCTTCCTGGTCAAATATGGCCCCAATATTTTCTTTGTCAATATTGTCAGCACAATAACTTTCAATGGAATCTGCAGTAAGATAAGAAGCCAGCTTCACCATGCGGGTACGTGAGTATGTTTTTCTTTTCTCATAAAGAGTAATGGAATAACCTTCGATTGGCTGAAGCAATGCCGTTAGGAAAAGCCCTACAGGCCCGGCACCGATAATGTGGACATGTCCTGATGACGGCATTACATCTTTTGTTTTGAAAGCTGGCTGACTGGTAACATCTTTATTCATTGGTACTTTTTAAATTGTGTTTAGCAATTATCTTATCGTTTCAAAGATATTGAATCAGGTTAATCAATGGTGGTTCGACCCAAAACTTTTACCCAAAAAAAGAAAAATTTTGCTATAGTAAATGATTGATTTGTATTTTTAGGATTGGCATAGGAATTTGATCAAACTGTTTGCCATACTATGTTGTGCACGATGTTATTCTCGATATTATTAAATTTCAAACATGAAAAATTCTTTATAAAATCACGCTATTCCGATTTTTGAAAGTCAGTAAAAGAAATGCTTTGACAAAAATTTGACCAGGGCTTGGTGGTAAAATAACAGGTTGTCTTATCTGCCAAAATCGGTTTGGTTTTTAGCTATATCAAAAAATAATTTCCTGGTTAAGCCATTAATTTATTTTATTGATTATTTCAAATTACTGCTTCTTTAATTGACCTCTTATTTCGCCTCCGAGATAAGTTGCAGAGTGCAGATTCACATACAATGAATCCTTAAAAAGGGCTGTAACTTGTTCATCAGATATTTGAATGCTGGTATAGGTAATAGGTGAAAAGAGGTCAGGGAAAGAGAATATGACAGGACCATTCGTGCCTGCCGCAGCTTTGTGAATGTGACCCATTGTAGGAGTTAAGCCCGTGTAAGTTGTTACTGAAACAAAGGATTTTGTATCAGCATTGTAAGTCAGGATAGTATATCCTACGGCAACAGATCCATTAACAGGAACTTCCTCTCTGCCTGTAAGGGCTGCTTTGAAAATAGTGACTTTCGCTGCTTCCAGAATCTTGTCTTTAGTACAACCAATAAATAAGAGAGAGAAGACCATTATGGCAGATAATAATTTAATTGTTTTGATCATAATATTTTTTCGGTATTGAAAAATTAGTTTTTAGTGGATTTTATAATAATTTGATCCTGTTCATTTTGCTAAAATAACGCCAGAATAATCGTAAAAAAAAATAATATTTTTTATGATGGGAAAAATGTCAATTACTATTTTACTTGTAAAAAAATGGTACAAATTATCTTTTTCCTTTGGTACAAATAAAGAAATGTACCTTTTTTCAAAACAGAATAAACAAGCAGGATAAAATTGAGGAAATAATTTTTTTCATCCATTAATATGATACGTGTTTAAAAGTCCGCCAATGTTTTTATTACCCATACCTAACCATGATTCCCGTAAACCACATTTTCATCAAAACCAATATGAAGATTGGTTTTAAATTGCCATTATTCAATTGCTGCATTTGATGCATTCATTAGAATACAAACTTTTTAGAATGCGCTCCATTTAAAGTTTCCAGGTGTTGAAAACAGTTTCGTTCAACCTGGTTTGTAGGTCTTCATCAACACTTTTCAGAAAGCAAAATTATTGGATGTGTTATTCTTTGGTGATCGTCAATTTTATGATAGTCTTCATGGTATTTACGATTGTACTTCCATTGGAAATTCCGTGGCTTACAACAACTTCATCTGTTCCCGCATAATTTTTTCCTGGTTTATAAGTATAAATAAATTTTCCACTATCATCTCTTTTCAGTTCGCTGGTTTCATAATTTTTTGCTTGCTGAGTGATAGATATATTGTCTTCAAATCCTGTTAAGCCAAAATCATATTGGAACGCTGTATTTGATTTAAGCGTAGCGTTTATTATTTGCTGCTGACCATTAGGATGAATTTGTTTTTTGCAAGACGAAACAATAAATAATCCTAAAAAGAAGATAAAAGCAAATACTATTTTTTTCATAAAGATTCTTTTGCGATTGACAATATTTTGTATCATTACGTTGCATGGCTGTTTTGTAATTATTCGAATAGCGCCTGATCCTGGTATATATTCAGATTTTCAACCAAAAATTAAATTTAGAATAACCCTTAAAAACACGGTAGACCATGTTGCATTGATGACTGAAATGATCAAAGGAAACCCGCTTTGATAGCATAATTCACCAATTCCCCGGTAGATTTAGAACTGGTTTTTTTCAGCATATTTTGGCGGTGGTTGTCCACTGTTTTAACAGCTATTTTCATCTCGGCGGCTATTTGTTTACTACTGTAACCAATCGCCAACAATGCAATCACTTCCATTTCACGCGGAGTAATTTTAGGAATAAATTGGTGGGTTTTCTCCAGTGATTGGCCATCAATACAATAAAAGTGTTGGCAGGATTGATCACTCGTATCAAGGATACTCATCATAGTCGGTCCATCTTTTTTTATGAAAGAAATGTCGGTGATCAAAGTAAACCCATAAAGCAATTCACCTTTTTCATCAAAGACCTGGTCAGCATATTGAACCATTACCCAGTTGTAAATGTCTGCCTTATTTTTTATCCTGATATATATTGTTGGTCGTACATAGGTTCTTTTTTCGGGAGGAAGTTTTACCAAATATTCAACCCAATAATTAGAGAAAGCAAACATCTGTTGAATATCTTCCGGATGCGTACGTTGAAATAATTGATCAGGACTACCATGAATAAATGATTGCTTATCAATAGAAGTAATTTCTTCTATCATACCATCGGCTACTGATACAGTACCACTGGTAAGGTCAGCAATGAACCAGAAATGGCGGCCCACAGCAAATTTATTAATCTCAGGAATTAAATTAGAAAAATAAGTTTCCGGAGGGATTGAATGACTTAAAGTGATGCTGCTATCCTTAGCCAGCGTAAAATCCTCTCGTTTAACAGGCTGTAAATATTGTTTACTGTTTGGCATATCTGGCAATGTAGGGATAAATCCCTATTTGTCAGAAATTAGCATAAAGTAATTTTACCGTGTAAGAAGATCAGCATAAAAGCAACTTATAAAATTAAAAATTAAGTCAATTTTGTCATTTCCGCACTCTTTCTTACGGATTTCTAATCCCTAAAAATATATGAAAAATAAATTTCCTGCTTGTTCTGATTTTTCTTTTTCAAATCGATTATTTGATGCAGTTAAGAATTCTTACTTCAGAAAAATGCAAATTCGTTTTCATAAAAAAATGGCAAGTATTATTTAAGATATGAACTGGATGGATAAAAGATCAAAATGGAAATAGTTATAAAATAGGTTTTTGGATTTTACGTTGGATTATTAATTGCCGGGAATGTAATTGGAGCATCCCGGTTTTTTTATGCTTTTTTATTATTTTTATTGGCTCATGTCAGAAAACAGATTGTGGAAATAAGCACAGTATTTAAAATATTTTTTTTATTTCTTTCCTTTCGCAGTCTTTATTTGTAGGAAATAATTCACGCAAATCAAACATAAAGATTTTAATAGGCGATATGATGTTTCCGGGCAGGTGTTTACATAAAAAATCAAGAAGAAGGATTGTTTTTTTTGACGAGAAGCCAGTGCGGACCTATCATGCCATTTTTCATTTTTCTCTAATAGGAATAAACCTAGAAATAAGTGAAAATGAATTGTGTTTAGATAGATGAATTGGTTAGTAAAAAACATCCAACGACCATCGCTTACTTTCAGACCACAAGATAGGAGAAAAGAATTTGTAATATCCTGGCAAATTGTTTATGAACCCCGAACTGGCAGTTCAATCATAAATTCAGTAAACTTACCTTCTTCACTTATCACTTTCAATTCACCCTTATTGGCTTTAATAATTTCATAAGTTAGCGATAAGCCAAGACCCGTTCCTTCACCGGTAGGCTTTGTTGTAAAAAATGGCTGAAATATTTTATCAAGAATGTTTGCTGGTATTCCGCTTCCGTTGTCTTTTATGGTGATGATGATATTATCTGCATCTCTTTTGGTAACTATTTTCAAAAAGGGTTCAAATCCGGTAGCGCCTTTTTTGTTTTGCAGGTTTACTGCATACAATGCATTATTAAAAAGGTTCAGCAATGCTCTTGAAATGTCCTGTGGCACTAATTTTACCTGGCCGATTGTTGGGTCCAATTCGATAGAAGTGTTGACCATAAAGTTTTCATTTTTTGCCCGTGCGCCATGATAGCTGAGTTTGAGTGTTTCCTCTACAAGTGCATTTAGGTCTACCATCTCTTTCTTGCCGGTGGAACCTCTTGAATGCTGGAGCATACTTTTCACTATTGAATCAGCACGTTTGCCATGTTCGTTGATCCTTTGCAGATTATTTACCAAATCGATTGCAATGGGTTCCGCAGTAAATTTTTCTTCCATACTTAATTTATCCAGGACCGCTCCTTTTAATTCTGCCATCAGTTCAATACTTAATTCAGAAAAATTATTGACGAAGTTCAGGGGATTTTGTATTTCATGAGCAATACCGGCCGTAACCTCTCCTAATGAAGCCATTTTCGCTGCATAAATCAATTGCTTTTGCGCAGCCTCCAGCTCTGTCAATGAATTTTCCGCTTTGGTTCGTTGTTCCTCCGTAGCGAGTTTTTGAAGGTTTAGTTTAGAATACGCTCTTTTGCGGTGTCCGTTATTAACCAGCAAAATAGC
>JBDTEF010000324.1:0-4929 GCA_039922615.1 Ginsengibacter sp. | reverse complement strand
TTTGGGGAGAAAATGGAAGTGTAGATAATGAGATTGTTGTGACTAAAAAAGGAACATCGAATTTCTCTGTAATATTTGACCATGTTTTGTATAAAGTAAAAGACGATCCGGGTAATGCAACTTTTGTATCAGCTATAAAAAATGTGCCTCCCGGTTTTGATAGCATCAATCCTTCTAAAAGAATTTTTGATTTTCATCTTCGAACAGGTTCTCCGGGAGTAAATGCCGGTGTGATCACGCCGTTCTTGTATGATCTGGATGGAAAGGCAAGAGATCAAAAGCCTGATTTGGGATGTTACGAAAATTAAGAAAGACAAAAGGTTTAGGTACTAAAGTTTTAGCTGTTAAATAAGATTTAATTAAATTTAGGGCAGCCGCTATTTTCTGTAAAAGAATTCTTTCATTACACAAATTACCCTTACTGTATCTTATAAAAATTTTCTAATACTAATGAAAGCTACCGCAATGAAAATTTTGAGGTCATCTTAAACGATAGAGAAAAAGAGACTAATTGTCTGATCGAAGTGAATTATAAATTTCCTTGTGAATTAATTTTGTCAAAAAACCTACTACCTACAACCTCCAAGCTAATACCTAAAAACCACCCCCACAATGGCTTCCAAAAAAATTCTTGCATTATCCAGCTCCAGGTCACAACAATCAGGATACTTTGAAACGGCACTTCCCATTATAGAAGATTTCTTACAAAAGGGTAAATTGGAAATCGCTTTTATTCCTTTTGCATCTGTTGACAGCCACCAGGATTATGCTGACAAAGTAAGTGACGCGTTGAAAGAATTGCCTCATAATATTACCATGGTCACGCAAGAAAATGCAAAAGAAATAATTGGAAAATGCGAATGTATTATGGTAGGCGGCGGCAACACTTTTAAATTATTGCATGATTTATATGATAGTAAAATAATTGATCTGATTCGGGATAAAGTGGATGCCGGAATTCCCTATATCGGTTGGAGCGCGGGTTCCAATATCCTGGGTCCTACTATTTCTACCACCAATGATATGCCCATCATTGAGCCTAAAAGTTTTAATGCATTAGGCCTTTTACCTTTTCAAATAAATCCTCATTATTATTCTGAAACACGCGTAGGTTTTAATGGCGAAACGCGTGATATGCGATTGGAAGAATTTTTAAAAATGAACCATGGAATTAATGTAATTGCATTGCCCGAAGGAACAGCATTGTTGATGGAAGAAACTGTTTTAAAATTTATTGGAAATGAGCCTGGAGTTGATTTTTCCTTTTCGGAGACTGAGGAGAAAGTAATCAAAACACTCATCAATGAACAAACGGATCTTGGTTATCTTTTATAAAATCCTTTTATTAATCAGCCGCTAACCGATAAGGAAATGACTTAATAATTCTAATAAAGCAATCGCGAGAGGGAAACAAAACATCAATTAAATGGAAATGACAGAATTGGAAATAATGATTAAATCTGCCTTATTTGGAGTGGCAATTGGGGACGCTCTTGGTGTGCCGGTAGAATTTAAAAGCAGAAAAACAATAAGCCAAAATCCAGTGACAGATATGTTTGGATACGGAACACATAATGTACCCCCAGGAACTTTTTCAGATGACAGCTCTTTAACTTTTTGCCTTGCGGAAGCGCTTACACAAGAATTTGATCTAAACACGATTGGTCAAAATTTTGTAAAGTGGCGTAATGATAATTATTGGACCCCACGTGGAAATGTTTTTGATATTGGTATTGCAACAAATCAGGCAATTGATCGGCTTGTAAATGGCGAAAGACCAGAACTGGCAGGAGGTTTTGACATTTCTTCTAATGGTAATGGTTCCCTCATGAGAATTTTACCCTTAGTCTTCTACATGATTGATAAGCCTATTTCGGAACGATATGAAATCGCCGGAAAAGTTTCATCAATTACCCATAGACATATTCTCTCTATTATTGCTTGCTTTTATTACCTGGAATTTGCGAGGCAACTTATTTTAGGGATTGATAAATTTAAAATTTATCAAAACCTGCAGACAGATATAAGCAATCACTTACGGTCGCTAACAATTAACCAAAAAGAAATATCATTTTTTGACAGGTTATTTATCGAAAATATATACAATCTGACAGAAGAAAATATTTTTAGCAGTGGTTATGTTCTTCACACACTTGAAGCAAGCATTTGGTGCTTACTCACAACAGACAACTTTGGAGAAGCAACCTTAAAGGCAGTAAATTTAGGCGAAGACACAGATACAACAGGAGCGGTTACCGGTGGTCTTGCAGGAATCTTATACGGCTTTGATAATATACCGAAAACATGGATTGAAAAATTAGCAAGGAAAGATGACATTGGTTATTTAGTAGAAAGGTTAGCCAATAAAATGTCCGTAATCAAATAAGATCAGTTGAAAAGAGGAAAGGTCAGGTAGTAGCGTATTTTGAATATAAATATCCGCCACCTTATCTAAAAAATATTCGATTACTATTATCCTTCTGTATATTTCATTTATTTTAAGTGCCGGGTGATTCCTGGAAATCATCCAATCTTCTTTTCTCTCTTTTCGTTGGCCTTCCCTGTTTACTTTGCCTTTTCCCTGTATTAAATACAAAAGCACTTCCTTGTGTTGTGAGTATATTTTCTTCAGGCGTAAGGTCAATATAATTCTTAATGGCTTCTTCATAACCTACGCGGTTAGAAAGTAGTCCAACTACTTTGATTACCCATTTTTTTGCCTCTGTACGTACTTCATATTCGTCACCTACAACTACATGCTTTGCTGGTTTTATATTGATGCAATTGAATTTCACCTTACCACTATTACATGCATCGGTCGCAATGCGGCGCGTTTTAAAAAGTCGTATTGCCTATAAATATTTATCTATTCTTACTTTTTCTTTTTCATCCATACACAAATTTATTGGTAATTTTAAATACTTAAGTTTTTGATTACATTTTAAATAAATGAAAAATGAATAACTATATCAAAGGCATTCTTGTGGTAATTATTTTTACTCTCTGTGCAATGCCTGTTTTTTCCCAGTACAGTGCTAAAGAAATTAACTGGACAGCCGATGGAAATGCTTACCTGGAAATAAGGGGTGGGAGTATTGTGAAAGTTGAATTACCTGCTGGCAAAGTTTCAACTATCGTATCCAAAGAACAGTTGATTCCCAAAGGTGCAGACAAGCCGCTTTCATTTGGAATTTATAGTTTTTCTCCTGATTATAAAACACTACTAATTTTTACGAATACTGCCAAAGTATGGAGATATAATACCCGTGGAGATTATTGGATCCTGGATGTGGCATCCGGCAGACTCGTGCAATTGGGCAAAGGCTTACCTGCTCAATCATTGATGTATGCAAAGATTTCTCCTGACGGCAAAAATGCTGCTTATGTAAGTGACCATAATATTTATTCGGAAGATCTGCAATCCCATGCAATTATTCAACTAACTAGTACGGGTACACGAAAATTAATCAATGGTACTTTTGATTGGGTGTATGAAGAAGAATTTGGTTGCAGGGATGGTTTTCGCTGGAGCCCGGATAGTAAAAAAATTGCTTTCTGGCAGGTCGATGCCACGGGAGTGCGGGATTACTATATGTTGAATACAACTGATTCGGTTTACTCGCGCGTAATACCTGTGGAATATCCTAAAGTGGGTGAACCGCCATCACCTGTAAAGATTGGTATTATCACACTGAATTCAAAAGGTATTAAATGGATGAATGTGCCTGGAGATCCGCAACAGCATTATATTCCGAGAATGGAATGGGCTGATAATTCTTCGGAAGTTGTGCTGCAACAATTGAACAGGAAACAGAATGAAAGCAAACTTTTTTATTGTAATGTAAATACCGGTGCAGCAAATAATTTTTATACAGAATCTGATAAAGCATTTATTGATATTAAATCCCGTTGGAATGATGATGATCCTACAGGATGGGATTGGATGAATGGTGGCAAAGACTTTTTATGGGTAAGTGAAAAAGACGGCTGGCGCCATATATTTTTAGTTAGCCGTGATGGTAAAAAAGAAACTACAATTACCAAAGGAGATTATGATATTGACAACATAAGGTGCATTGATGAGAAAGATAATTCGGTTTATTTTATGGCTTCACCGGATAATCCTACACAATTGTATCTTTTCAAAACTACCATGGATGGAAAAGGAAAGTTGGAATCTCTATCGCCCAATGATTTAAAAGGAACGCATGGATACAATATTTCTCCCAATGCAAAATTTGCTCTTCACACATTTTCCAATTATAAAACTTACCCGGGAGCAGAATGGATATCCATGGCGGATTACAAGGCATTAGATGAAGATAAAAGTATCGCAAAAAAAATGCGTGTTGTTGAAAATAACCTGGTCGAATATTTTAAAGTAACCACAGAAGATAATATTACCCTTGACGGCTGGATGAGGAAGCCGGCCAATTTTGATTCTACAAAAAAATATCCCGCAGTATTTTATGTGTATGGTGAACCGGCCTCTTCTACAGTGGCAGATGAGTTTGGTGGACACAATAATTTTCTTTTCAACGGCGACATGAGTAAGGAAGGTTATTTTCAGATCTCGGTTGATAACAGAGGTACTCCTTCATTACGCGGGAGGGAATGGCGTAAATCTATTTACGGTCAATTAGGAAGGATGAATATTCGTGATTTGGCAATGGCTGCGAAGAAAATATTGGATAAACCTTACTTCGATACAAGTCGTATTGCAGTGTGGGGCTGGAGCGGCGGCGGTGGATCTACCATGAACCTGATGTTTCAACACCCGGAAATTTTTAAAACCGGCATCGCCATTGCTACGGTTACTAACCTATTATTCTATGATAATATTTATGAAGAAAGATACATGGGACTACCACAGGAAAATCTCGAGAATTTTGTAAAAGGTTCACCGGTTTATTATGCAAAAAACTTACA
>JBDTEF010000323.1:0-28994 GCA_039922615.1 Ginsengibacter sp. | reverse complement strand
GAAATTCCGACCTCTCAAACCATAATTTGGATTTTTGTATAAAGGTTTTTCCCGGGCAATAATTTTTTTAGCAGCTTATTTACCTAAATACTACCGTTTAAATAAATATAGAAAATCGGGTCAAAATTTTTCCTACTTTTAATATTCTTAAAATTTTAATATGAAATTACTGTTCACTTCTATTTTTCTTTTATTTATCGGATTGAATAATCAATCATTTGCGCAGAAGAAGCAGATGGAAGAGCCTGATTCCAAAACAGAAAAACCGGCTATCAATAATCGATTGGTAAACCCGGAAACAGCTGTGACCACCAATCATACTGTAAAAATTAAAGGACAACCAATACCTTATTCTGCCACTGCCGGTACGTTGCCACTCTGGGATGAGAATGGAAAACCCATCGCCTCCATTTTTTACACTTATTTTCAAAGAACTGATATCGCAGATAAAACGATGCGGCCTTTGGTGATCTCTTTCAACGGCGGGCCCGGATCAGCCTCAGTATGGATGGAGATCGGTTATACCGGTCCCCGCATATTAAATATTGATGATGAAGGCTATCCCATTCAACCTTACGGATTAAAGGACAACCCTCAATCTATACTTGACGTGGCTGATATTGTATATATTGATCCTGTAAATACAGGCTATTCAAGAAAAATGAACAATGAAGTGCCTGATTCCAAATTCTTTGGTGTAAACCAGGATATAAAATACCTGGCAGAATGGTTAAACACTTTTGTAACGCGCAATAATCGCTGGGCTTCCCCTAAATTTTTAATTGGTGAAAGCTATGGTACCACAAGGGTTTCAGGTCTTGCATTAGAACTACAAAGTGCCCAATGGATGTATTTGAATGGTGTAGTGCTGGTATCGCCAACTGAATTGGGAATTGAAAGAGCAGGCCCGGTAAATGATGCTTTGATGCTTCCTTATTTTTCGGCCACGGCCTGGTATCATAAAGCTTTGGCGCCGGATCTTCAGAACAAAGATCTGACGGCGATGCTTCCCGAAGTAGAAAGTTTTACAGTAAATGAATTGATTCCTGCATTGGTAAAAGGAAATACGTTGACTGATAGTGAAAAGCAACAAATTGCTGCGAAGATGTCACGCTATTCCGGTCTTTCCCAGAAAGTCATTCTGCAATATAATTTAGTAATTCCTGCCAATTTTTTTTGGAAAGAATTATTACGCGATAAAGGGTTTACCGTAGGAAGACTAGATAGTCGATATAAAGGAATTGATAAAATGGATGCAGGACAAAGGCCCGATTATAATGCGGAACTTACTTCCTGGCTACACTCATTTACACCTGCCATTAATATCTATTTACGGGATGAATTAAATTTTAAAACAGACTTGAAATACAACATGTTTGGTTTCGTATACCCATGGGATGATAAAAACAATAACACCGGTGACAACCTTCGTGCAGCGATGGCGCAAAATCCTTACCTGCATTTATTGGTACAAAGTGGTTATTATGATGGCGCCTGCGACTATTTTAATGCAAAATATGATATGTGGCAAATGGATCCCGGTGGAAAACTGAAAGATCGCATGAGTTGGAAAGGTTTTCGCAGCGGGCACATGATGTATTTACGCAAACCTGATTTGGAGGAAGCAAACGATCAATTACGGGATTTCATCAAAAATTCAATACCAAGACCCGGAACACCAGCCAGGTTCTAAAATAAGATATATTCCTAAAAACCAAGCTAAACCTGAGTTACGCATTTATTGACTTACTCTTGTTTTGCAAATGTGCCCTCAAAAAGGGCATTTTTTGTAGCTATAATTTAGGAGGGGAAAATGAAGAAAGGTGAAGGTGAGATGTTAGATGATAGATATGAGATGATAGATCTGGAGTACTTGGTGCAAGATGAGAGATTTGGGATGGAAGACGACCAATATAAAGCGAGGAATGTGATAGGGTATTTAACGTCTTTGGCTTTGGATTTTGATCCCTTTATTTTTTTTCATAAATTAAATAATAATAAGTTGATGCTATGCAGGTATTTAGTTAGCCATGAATTGAACGTCCTGGTGTTATTTGCTATCAGATGGAATAATCATCATTGCATCAACTGAATTTGAAAATTCGTTGTCACTGAAATGTATTTCATTTATTGACTTAGCAGGTAAGGCAATAAAACTTTGAAAAAACCGGCCTTTCGCTTTAACCCAATTTCCTGATATATTGGTGATTTTTGTAGATTTATTTTTCCTCACCCAAATATTTTTAAAGCCAGGTACACCTGATTTTCCAGCTGAATATGTATCTGTCGCTACTACAAAGCCGCCCACCGCATTTTTATCATTATTTATCCTGAAATCATTAAAATAGTTGTTTTGAATTATGAGTGAATCTGTGCCCCACTTACTTCCGGCAAGCACAACTCCTGCATAATTCATTCCGCTCACCATATTATTTTCAATGATGCCATTATGCACAGAATGTAAAATTATTCCTGCCGATAAATTGTTCATATTCTCTGCTACAATTTCATTGTCTATAATTTTTAAATGATTAATTGGAGCCCCATTTGCTAATTCTCTATTATAATCTGATGCGTTTCCGTTTGGAATTTGAACTCCTGCACAGATTTGAACTTTTGCCGACCTTGAATGGGTAAGTTGGATATAATTATTTTGAATCAATATATCTGAAGTTGGTTTTGATAGCCAGAAGTTGATACCAATGATACAATCGATCATTTTATTATCTATTACAGAAACATTTTTATTTTCTTTAATGCTGGTAATATAAATAGCTGGCCAACATCCCGTAATGATATTATTTTCAGCTGTACAAAAGCTTCCGTGCAGTTCTATGCCACCGGTATAATTTCCTAAAGCGATATCAATGTTTTCCTGGGTAATAAAATTATTTTTTACAATTGTAGAATCCCATTCACTGTAAATAAAGGAGAAATCATATTGGTTACTGTTGGCCAATGGTATTCCTACATAATTGCCACCATTTAAGAAGGTAGAATTTTCAATAATCAAATTTTTCCCCTGGCCCATAATATTTATCATATTCGTGCCTGCACAATTCTTAATGGTGAGATTGGAAATATGAAAATTTTCACCAATGATCGCAAAAATTGCCGCATGGTTTTTAATGATGTTTTTAGGAACCAGGTTTTTGCTGCCATTCATATCTATAATCAGATTTGAAAAACTTACATTTTTTGTCTGCAGGCCCTTAAAAATATGTGCGTTGGCACTCGTGTCTACAGCATCGAAAAGATGGTCTGCCAGTTTGATGATTGATTCCGTAGCAATGCCGGTAAATGCCAGGTTAGAATGAAATAATAAGCAATAATTTTCAAAATAACTGGAAGAAGGCGTATACGAGCTTATGATATACACACCTTTGGGAAAAAAGACGGTCGTTTTTGTAAGTATATTTGCTTTGTTGATCGCCTTTTGAATGGCTTTAGTATCATCAGTTTTTCCATCTCCTTTAGCACCAAAGTCTTTTACATTTAATACTATATTACCGAATGCTACATTCGCAATTAGAATAACAAATAAGTGTAAAAGTAGAAATTTCTTCAAGTTTAGATTTATGCCGGAGAATATTCACGAAATTTTTATCAAAAAAGGAATACAAAGATAATGTTTTGAAAACGTTGTTAACTTCGCCAGAAATTTTTTGCAGATAAAATTACCTTACTAATATTTGAATGATAGATAAATTTAGCGGGATAAATAAACAATTCTATTGGATCACCTGGTATTATTGCAAAAAAGTAAATAAGTATATTTCAAAATAGATGTGACTTTGCGAACACTTATTTAAATGGGATTATTAAAATAAGGTAACAGAAATTAAGAATGGAAAACTAAATAATACATTTTATAGTCTTATATGTACATTATTGTCTAAATATTTATTGAATAAGATATTGTAAAAAACAGCATAAAATAAAAGAATCTTTATTAATTATGAAATCTCAAAATGTGATTCCGAATGTTATGGATGACTTGAAGAGAGGCATAATGTTCATGTTGAGAAAATGGTGGTTATTTGCTATTGTTGGATGTATAGCAGGTTTAGCAGGCTTTTTTTACGCTGGCGCTCAAAAAACAATATACAAAAGCCATCTGACTTTTGCTTTGGATGACGTTGGTGGAAGTAGAATGGGAAAATTGGCCAACATAGCTTCTCAATTTAGTTTTGACATGGGATCTGGAGGAAAAAATATATTCGAAGGCGATAATATTCTCGAAATCATGAAAAGCCGGAGAATGATTGAAAGAGTATTACTATCAGTGGACACTTTTGAAAATAAACCTTATACAATTATTGAATATTTCCTGGAAAAAAATAATTTTTTTAAAAATAATTTAATGATAAAGGATATTCACTTTCCGGTCGGCCAGGTGAAATCAACATTTTCTTACCGTCAGGACAGCCTCTTAAAAATGATCTATCTTCAATTCAGGGATAAATATATTGTCGCGAAAAGACCTGATAAAAGTTTAAGTATTTATGAAGTAAATGTAACCTCACCCAATGAAAAAATGACCAAAGATTTTACAGATAGAATATTATCAGAGACAAATAATTATTATATCGAAATACGATCTAAAAAGGGTAAAGAAACCC
The DNA here is from genome assembly GCA_039922615.1 of Ginsengibacter sp. GTDB lineage: Bacteria > Bacteroidota > Bacteroidia > Chitinophagales > Chitinophagaceae > Ginsengibacter. The sequence goes on along the minus strand of JBDTEF010000323.1, from coordinate 24,372 downwards.
TGGATATTTTGGAACAAAGAGTCGCCGCAATGAAAGGAAACTTAAACTCAAGCATAAGCCAGCGGGCTACTGTGCAAGATGTAAATATCAATCCGGCGTTTGCAGAAGCACAAGTGCCGGTATTGAAACAGCATTCAAATATTCAAACTTATGGTGCAGCATACTTAGAATTATTTAAAAACCTGGAATTAGCGCGTTTTCAATATTTGAATGATATACCATTAGTGCAAATAATAGATGAAGCCAATTTTCCTATGGAAAAAATTAAGTGGGAGAAATTAAACGGGATAGTTATTTTTACTTTGTTAGCAGAACTCATTTTTATAATTATTCTGTTTTTAAGAGAAATATTTCAAAAAGATTATAATTCTCTAAATCAATTCCGTTAAATATATTATTCAATTGCATAATGAGTTTGCTCCCAAGATTTAAAAAAGATTACTATAATTATCTCATAAGTATCATATTGCCTGCCTTAATAGGAGGGGCATCAGTACCAATATTTAAACATTTTTTAGGAGCCGAAGGATATGGCACTTTTGCCATTTATTTAAGTGCCGCATTTTTATTTACAGCGATTTCTACAGGTTGGATTTCGCAAAGTATATATCGTTTTTATCCGATTGTAGAAAATAAATTCCGCTTTTCTAAAATTGCATTATCTCTTTCAGCAAAAACACAACTTTTTCTATTTATTCCAATTATTCTATTCTTTTGGGTAGTTGAAAAAAGTATTTTATTAGGGATCATCTTTTGGTCAACTATTTTTATTAATTCGATGCAGTTGATTCATGCAACATTTGCCCAATCAAGTTTTCTTTCTAAAAAAAATATTTTTTCTGAATTAATTCGATCTATTACGTATATAACTCTATCTGTAATACTTTTATTAATTTTCCCAAGATTCTATTTATACATACTATTTGGCTCTTTAGGTATGGCATATTTCTTATCATCATTGTATTTAAGAAAACAAACTCTTCCAATTCTCATTCAAAGTCGAAAAAAAATAGACCGTGAAATTATTCCAAGAAAAATAGCCTTAAAGTTTTTTAATTATGGTGCTCCCCTTTCCTTGTGGCTGGTTTTTTCCTTTATAATTCCTTACATTGATAAAATCTGGATGAAATACCATCTTAGCGCAGAAGCGCAAGGAAATTATCAAGCCTTATTTGATCTGCTTTCAAAAGGACTTACGCTCATTATTTCACCAATCATTATTTCCTTATTGCCTTTATTAACCCAGGCATTTGCAAAAAATGAACATTCGCAAATAAGAATGTTAATGAAAAGAATAATTCTTCTGGAAGTTGCGGGATTTATTATTTCTGCTATTTTATATTGGTGGTTTGGGTATTATTTAATTTTTAAGTTGTTACATATTCCTGACACATTAACTTATAAATATATGGGCCTGATAGTTTTGGCAGGAACTTTTATTTGGCAAATTGCTATTGTAATTCAACAGAAATATGTCTTACAACTAATGACACGTTTTCTCTTAACTATGGTAATTTTTGCTGTTTTTTTTCAGGTTATCTTTTATTGGATTTTTATAAACAATAGTAGTCCTCTTATTTATTCTTTCGGATTCTTATTTGCATCTACTTTATATCTTATTTTAGTTTCATTTCCATTTATGAAAAACAGAATTCTCATTGCGTTCGGAAAAGGGAAAAGTTTAGAAGTGAATTTTAATGAAAAGGTTACTTCAAAGAGAAATTAATGAATGATTTAACCTATATACCTATTGAGTTAATATTCATACTACTGCAAATTGCGGTATTCTTGTTTAATTACCAGATTTCTAAAAAACAATTATTCTATCCTCCTGTTTTGTTCTCCCTGGTGTGGGCTGTTATCCTAATTCTTTATTTTTTATTTAGTTTTACGGTACTCAAAGATCTATATCCTCTGAGTATTCCCACTTTTATTACCTTCTTTGTAGGCACGCTTTGTTTTAGTGCTGGTGGGATTTTACTTACTGCAATAAGACAGGAAAGAGAACTATCCGGGTCAACCTTCATTGCTAATAGCTCAAGTTTAAAAATTGATTTAAAACTCCGGCTCTTATTGATAGGGATTATTGGGATAGGGCTTCCAATTTATATTCATGCGGCGTTTAGATTGTTTGTCGCTTCTCAAATCGACAATTTTTTTGTTGGTCTAAGGACCGAGATTAATTATGGCGATGAGGATATTGGAATTACAAGATATCTCATCTCTTTTTCTTTTGTAGTTTTTGCTATAAACTATTACGCGTTCTTGAAGGAAAAAAATAAGCTGAATGGATACCTGGTTGTAATTAGTGTAATTTTTGCTTTAACCTACTCTGTTTTTGCGACTGGAAGAACTTACTATTTCGTAATTCTCTCCGTTTACTTGGGTCTTGGTTATATTCTCAAAAATAAGTTTTCTATTAAAAAATATGTCTGGCCCATTTTAATATTTATCACCTTGTTTATGGGAATAGGTACGATCTATGGAAGTATTGAAGATTCTGATGGATCAATTAAAGGGAATTTATCCAGCTCGACAGAATCTACCGCCATTTATTTAGTTTCCTCTTTACCGGCGTTTACGGCTGAACTAAAGAATCATGCACAAGCCTCATACCCTGGTGAAAATACTTTGCTGTTTTTTATAAAGATTGGTCGGAAATTTGGACTTTTAACTAATGTTAAGGAAGGAAATCTTATTGCGGAATTTGTGGCAGTACCTTACTTTACCAATGTCTATACTTACTACAGTCCATATGTGAAAGATTATGGGAAATGGTTTGCATGGACAATGCTTTTTTTATTTTCAATGTTGCATACCTGGCTTTATCATAAAGCCAAAGAATTAAAGAACTTAAGATATACCGTTTACTTTTCTTTTTTTTTATACCCTTTATTTATGAGTTTTTTTATGGACTTATATTTAAATATTATCTCTACATGGATCCAGATAATTATGGAAGTAGAATTAGTCATTTTTTTTAATTCCTTTTTCATAAAGTGGAAAAAATTGTAGACTGAATATGAGAGCTCAAAATTCAAACTTAAGAATTCAACCAGAATTGAATAATAAAAGAATGAATTATTATTTGAAACAACTTTAGTCAAGGATTATCAAAATTAAATTAATATTGCAAATATGGATAAAACAGAGTGCCAGATTTGTCTTAAAACTGCTAAAAGAATTTTTAAAGATTTTCCAGGATATCAGGAGGGAGATAATTTTGATATTTTTTATTGTGAAGGATGTAATACTTCATTTCCTTTTCCTGTAGTAACTAATTTAAATAAACTATATGAACTGATATATCAAAACAAGGAGCAAATTGCAGGCTACAATCGTTATTATAAGTATGCGATTGAGATTAAGAAAGAAAAGGATGCTTTAAAATTTCTGGCATTTCAAGAACCCACCTATTATGGTGTTTGGGAAAAAATTTCGAAAGAAAATATCGCAGAAAAGAAAATAAAAGTACTTGAAGTTGGGTGCGGATTGGGTTATCTGACCTATGCACTTAATCAGAGCGGTTATAATACGCTTGGATTAGATATATCCGGAGAAGCAGTGGAATTTGCAAAGAATACTTTTGGTGATTATTATCTTCAATCAGATGTTTTTGAATTTGCTACCTCTTATAAAGAGAAATTTGATTTTATTGTACTAACAGAAGTGGTAGAACACGTAATCTCTCCTGTTGAGTTTATAAAAACATTATTAGGCTTATTGGCTCCGGAAGGGAAGTTAATTGTTTCAACCCCAAATAAATCTTTATATCCTGCTACGACTGTTTGGGCCTCTGATCTGCCACCTGTTCATTTGTGGTGGTTTAGTGAAAAATCAATGGTCCGCATCGCAGAATTAACGGGTTCAAGTGTCTCATTTATAGATTTTGAAGAATACCATAAAAAAATGCCAACGTTAATTGATCTTGGAGGGCCGTTTCCAAATGGTTTGCCACCCCATGTTTTTAGCAAAGAGGGAAAATTGTTGAATCCAATAAAAAAATTGAATAGTTATGATAAATTTAAAGAATACTTGACTCATATAAAAATTGTAAGAAATGTATACTATCGATTTATGAAGATTAGAAATCCGAAATTTATATTTCTAAAATCTAAAAGCTGGGCGATGTGTGCCGTTTTTGAAAAATAGATATAATCGAAAAGATGTGTTTAAAAAACGAAAGGCTATTATTGGGATTTGCCTGACCTTGATGAGGAAAGAAAATAATAATTTTAATAAACTTAGCTGTATATTAAATTTGTATATGAGTAATGAATATTTATCTATAATCTCTAATTCATTTGCAGATCAAATAAAGACAATCATAAAAAGAAAAATGGAATTAATGTTTAAAGAAATAATACTTTTGTCAACTTTTAAATAAAAGTTTGAATACATTGTTAGTCAATAAGTACGAAAGTTGTACAAAGAATAATAATAAAAATTTACACTAGAAATATTAGTTTATTGAACAACAATCTATGGTTAAAATAAATAATGAAAGTTCAAAAAATAAATTAGAAACGGAATATTAATAATGGATAAAGTTGAATTACTAATAAAAGATGCTTACAAGGATTCTATTTCTATTACGCACAGGCATACGCTTTCCGTTATAAATACAATGTTGAAATATGAAAAAACGCTTTCAGATAAGACAACAATCAGAATATTAGATGCTGGTTGCGGAGATGGACTTTTGATCTATTATCTTCATAAATATCTTCCGCTCTTCAATGAAGGGAAGGACTTTCTTATCTATGGTTACGACCTTATAGATCATGGTGTTCAAAAGGATGGTTATGCAAACGAAACATTTTCCTATTTGCATCATAATGTTCCAGAGATTGATTGGTCAGAAAGGATCCGATTAATTACCTCTGATCAGAATTGGCCCTTTGATGATGGCACATTTGATATGGTGATTTCTAACCAGGTATTGGAGCATGTTTGGGATCATCATCAGTTTTTCAGGGAGCAAAATAGAGTTTCGATGTCTGCCGGTTTTTCTCATCATCTTTTTCCTGTTAAAGAAGTTATTATGGATGGTCATGTATTTCTACCCGGAGTTCATAAATTACATAGTTGGGATGCAATTTACCGAAAGGTCAGATTTTATACATCGGCCGGCTTCGGTGCATATAGAAAGCAAAAGAAAGAATACGAATATAACAAAGATTATTTTTCAAGGGTATGGGCAGATAAAATATATCATTTTTGTAATTATCAGACTTATGCTGAATTATCTAAGGCCGCAAAGGATAATCATTTATGCCTGACGACGAGATTTACAGGAGAATTCTATTGGAGAAAATTTAAGGAAATACTTGGTTATAAAACGGGATTTATTTATAAGAATAATCCCTCCTCCAAAATCGTTTTCTTTTTTTTAAAATACATTGCCGGCGTTTCCATTGTTTTATACAAAGGGGAATATTCAAAATATCCGCAGGCAAAATAAATTTCTAAAGATGATGTAGGTGATAAGTTGAGAAAAGAATGCGGTAATAAATATTGGCAAAAAAAATTATAACTCTCATTTCCATTTCGAGTCTTTTTTGTGCAAATATGTCTACTCGCCAAATGACTTTCTATCAAATTATAATAAAGCTCATCCACTTCAAAATAGAAATATAGGGAATTTGAAGGCTTAGCACTAATATATCAGCATCGAACCCCAGATTGAAAATTCTCCGTAACCTTTTGAACCCAATAAATTTTTAAAAATCGGTATAGATAACCCTGAAATAAGTGCAGGCAGAATGATACTAATAAGGTAATTAAAATAATCCTTTTTAAACTTTGAAAATAGAACCATCTTTTATTTTAAAAATCAGTGAGCGAATAAAGACATTGTTGTTTTCTTTACTTATTTTACTTTTTTCAAAAAAAACATAAATGGATAATTGTAAATAATCCATCTTTGACGAATGGCGACTGAATAAAAAAATTACAGGGTGAATATGGTGACAATGTTTGGCTTTTTACACTCATTCACTTATAAAATTAAGTAATAAAAGATGGTTGATATCGTAATTGTGAATTGGAATAGCGGGCATTATCTTTTGAAATGTATTCAGTCTATTTTGGAAAATAAAAATGAAAAAGTAGTAAATAAAGTTATCATTATTGATAACGATTCCACTGACGATTCTTTAAGTAAAATAAATTCAATAAATAAAATTCTTATAAAACGGAACCAGGAAAATGTTGGGTTTTCCAAAGCCTGCAACCAGGGATTTAAATTATGTAATGCGCCTTTTGTTTTATTATTGAATCCTGATGCAGGATTAATGGATAATACATTGCAGGATTGCATTTCATTTATGGAAAGCAATCGTCAGGTAGATATATTAGGTTGTCAATTATTGGATGATAATGGAAAGGTAGCACCCAGTTGTGCACGCTTTCCTTCTCCTATCAGTTTTTTTTATGAAGCAATAGGGTTGTCAAAAATAGCTCCTTCCATTTTTCGACCTGCAACAGTTATGACAGATTGGGATCATAAAGAAAGTAAAAAGGTAGATCAGGTTATGGGAGCATTTATGTTTATGCGCAGAAGCATTTTTGATAAATTGGGCTATTTTGATGAGAGATTTTTTGTTTATTTTGAAGAGTTGGATTTTTCTAAAAGACTTTCTGAGATAAATGGTATATCCTTTTTCAATGTCAATATCAAAGCATTTCATAGCGGAGAAGGAACTACACACTCAGTCAAAGCATTTCGGCTGTTTTTATTTTTGCGAAGCAGGCTGCAATATGCCGAAAAGCATTTCGGTAAAGGTGGCTTTTTATTTACCAAATTGAGCACTTACTTTATTGAGCCTATTTCCCGCTGTTTATTTGCGCTATTGAAAGGAAAGCCAGGGGATGTCAGGGAGGTTATACAGGCTTATAAAAGATTGCTTTCAGATTCTAAGAATTAAAAAGCACAAAGAAGATTCACGCAAAGGCGCAATGGTGCAGAGGCGCAAAGAAAATATGATTTACTGTAAGGCACCAAAAGCAATAAGAAAAATTTTGATGAAAGGGTGATCAATTTAAATACCCGACTTACGACTTGGTCATTGCTAATTCCTGCAACCTACTACCTATTTACTTACGCTTCATAATCCAATTGAGGCCGCAACCATCTCTCCATTTCTTCCATCGGCATTTGTTTTCTTTCTGCATAATCCTCTACCTGGTCTTTGGAAATTTTTCCTATGCCGAAATATTTACTTTCCGGATGGGCAAAGTACCATCCACATACAGATGGAGCGGGTGACATGGCTAACGATTCAGTTAAAATAATTCCGGCATTTTTATGTGCATCTAATAATTTAAAAAGCTTGTATTTTTCTGTGTGATCCGGGCAGGCAGGGTATCCTGGCGCCGGCCGAATTCCTTTGTATTTTTCTTCTATCAATTCTTTTGAAGACAAATCCTCCTCTTTTGCATAACCCCAAAACTCCTTTCTTGTCCTTTCATGCAATAATTCTGCAAAGGCTTCGGCCAGTCTATCGGCAAGGGCCTGTAACATTATCTTACTATAATCATCAAATTCTTTATTGAATCGATCTACATGCGGATCAAGCCCGTGAATGGAGACTGCAAAAGCGCCGATGTAATCAGCCCTCTGCCCACCAAAAGCCCCCTGTCCCCCAAAGGGGGAATCCAAATCCAAAGCATTTCCTTTATTGGTAGGGTCAATATTTGCGTTAGTTTCAGCACCACTGTCTACTTTTTCAGATAAAGAAAGACTGTCATTTACGTTAGAATTTGCCTTCTCCTCTTGCGATATTTCAGTGCCTGCCTGCCCTTCCCCTTGGGAAGGGGTAGAAGTACCCTGCTTCATTTGAGAAGTCGTTGGGGTTGGGCTGCCTTGCCGCCTCAATTCCTCAACAATTTTATTAAGGGATTCTTCCGTTTTATTTAATACTTCTTCATTGGAAAATCTTATTACTTTAAATCCTTGCTGTGATAGCCACTCAGTACGTATCTCATCAAGCGCTTTATTATCCGGCATTTGATGAATTAATCCATCAATTTCAATGATTAAATTTTTTCCTAAACAAACAAAATCAGCGATATAACTACCAATGATATGCTGTCTTCTAAATTTATATCCTTCTAATTTTTTTGATATTAATAACGTCCATAATAATTCTTCAGCCTTAGTAGGTTTTGCACGATTATTTTTAGCAAATTCTTTTAATAATCCATAAGTAGATGGATCTGCAGTTTGATAACCGAATGAAGCCCCATGTTCCCCAAAGGGGGGATCCAAATCCAAAGTCTTACCTTTATTTGTCGAACCATCATTGGATTTAGTTTCAGAATTATTAACAACTCTTTGAGAAAATGAAAGACTGTCATTTATGTTAGAATTTGCATTCTCTTCTTGCGATATTTCAGTGCCCGCCTGCCCTTCCCTTTGGGAAGGGATAAAAGCACCCTGCTTTATTTGAGAAGTCGTTTGGGTTGGGCTGGGTTTCAAGAAATCAGCCAAAGAATAATTAGGCTGGCCAGGTGCTTTTTTTATTTGTTGTCTTAAAAACTCAAGATGACAGTCACTTCCGTCTGCATTTTTCACCTCGATTGTGTCAGCGCCATTTGAATTTGCCTCCCAAAAACCTACTACGCCACGTGCAGTAAGCCATTTTTCGTTGATTACTTTTTTTAGAAATATCTCTGCTTCTTCGTACAATTTAGTAGCCGCTTCTCCAATAATAGGATCTGATAAAATCTGTGGAAATTTGCCATGCATCTCCCAGGCAATAAAGAAAGGTTGCCAATCTAAATATTTATAAATTTCATTTAAATCATAATCGTCAAAAACTTTCACACCGGTGAACGTTGGTTTAATCGGTTCGAAATCATCCCACTTAATCACTGATTTATTTTTCTGGGCAGTCTCAAAAGATAGCATTGCCTTGGCAGATCTTTTATTCCCAAAATCTTTTTTTAATTTTTCATATTCTGTTTTTATACCTTCTAAATATCCGGCCTTATTTTCAGGGTTTAATAGATTTCCTGCAACAGTAACACTGCGTGATGCATCCAGCACATGTATCACTCCATTATCGTATTCCTGTGCAATCCTTACCGCAGTGTGCAAACGGGAGGTGGTTGCACCACCTATCAATAATGGCACAGAACAACCTGTTCTTTTCATTTCTTTGGCTACATGCACCATCTCATCCAGGGAGGGAGTTATTAATCCACTCAAACCAATCATTGCTGCATTTTGTTCCCTTGCGACCTGTAATATTTTATCAGCTGGCACCATCACACCTAAATCAATTATTTCGTAGCCATTGCAGCCCAAAACCACGCCCACAATGTTTTTGCCGATATCGTGCACATCACCTTTTACTGTAGCCATTACTATTTTGGCAGGGCCATCACCTGCTACATTCAGGATGCCGGCGTCAATATTTGCCTTTTTTGTTTTTTCTTTTTCAGCTTCAATAAATGGAAATAAATAATTCACACTTTTCTTCATCACCCGTGCACTCTTCACTACCTGAGGGAGAAACATTTTTCCACTTCCAAACAGATCGCCAACTACATTCATGCCATCCATTAACGGTCCTTCTATCACGTCTAATGGTTTTGGATATTCTAACCTGGCTTCTTCTGTGTCCTGCTCAATATAATCAGTGATACCATTTACCAACGCGTGACTCAAACGCTTTGTCACACTCTCTTTGCGCCATGCCTCATCCTTTAAAATTTCTTTTCCTTTGGCTTTTACTGTTTCAGCAAAAGCGAGTAATTTGTCTGTTGCATCTTCATTTCTATTTAAAATTACATCCTCGCTCAGTTCTTTTAAAACAGGATCGATATTCTCATAATTCTGCAAAGCGCCGGCATTTACAATACCCATATCCATACCAGCCTGAATGGCGTGGTAGAGGAACACAGCATGCATCGCTTCTCTTACAGTTTCATTCCCCCTAAAAGAAAAGGATACGTTGCTCACTCCTCCGCTGACCTTGGTAAGCGGCATTAATTTTTTTATTTCACGGGTGGCTTCAATAAAATCAACACCATAATTATTGTGCTCTTCAATGCCGGTAGCTATCGCAAATATGTTGGGATCAAATATGATGTCTTCCGGTTTATAACCCGCTTTTTTGGTTAATAATTCATACGCTCTTTTGCAGATTTCTATTTTTCGTTCGATCGTATCTGCCTGGCCTTTTTCATCAAATGCCATTACCACTATAGCTGCGCCAAAACTTTTACATATAAATGCATGTTCGAGAAATAATTCTTCTCCTTCCTTCATTGAAATAGAATTCACAATGCATTTTCCCTGTACACATTTTAATCCTGCTTCTATAATGCTGAATTTAGAAGAATCTATCATTATCGGAATCTTGGCAATATCTGGTTCAGCCTGCAACAGGTTCAAAAATGTTGTCATCGCTTTTTCGCTGTCTAACAATGCATCGTCCATATTGACATCCAACACTTGTGCGCCACCTTCTACCTGCTGGCGCGCGACAGAAAGTGCTTCTTCAAAATTCCCACTTCTGATTAATCTTGCAAATTTTTTGGAACCTGTTACATTTGTCCGCTCTCCCACATTTACGAAAAGAGATTCCGGTCTTACAATTAATGGTTCTAAACCTGAAAGGCGTAGATAAGGTTTTATAGCTTTTGAAGTTGACATTTTTATTTTGTTTTTTCCGAAGCCCTGAATCCAATTGCGTTCCTCGGTGTATTATCCTGAATTAATAATTTTTTTAAATAAGCGAAAACCGTTCTTATTTCTTCATCATTTTTTATCAAATGTTGTTCTATCTTTTCAATCTTCATCCAAAGGTCTTTGTTATCTAAAATGAGTTGTTTCATTTTGGTAAACAACCGGATGATTTGGATGTTAACCTGTATGGCTGTTTCAGAATTTAATACGCTTGATAACATGGCAACACCCTGTTCTGTGAATACATAAGGTAACTTCCTTATTCCTCCCCAACTTGAAGTCGCAAATTGCGACTTCAAGTTTTGAAATTCATTTTTGTTAATCTGAAACATAAAATCATCAGGAAATCTTGATGAGTTTCGTTTAACTGCTTCATTTAATCTTTTTACTTCAACACCATACATTTCTGCCAAATCCCTATCCAGCATTACTTTCAACCCACGAATCACATAAATTTTTTCCAAAATACTATCTTCAGAAACTTTCGCGATTGGTAAATTTGACTTTGGCATTTTTATCTTTTTAAAAGATTGTTTATTTCTCTAAGATCGCAATTTGCGATCTTAGAGAGGCTGTTTGATATCACAATCTGTGATATCAAAACGAAGAATTTCTTTACTAATAATCCAAAAAAACAATGTTCACCAAATTTGCATGATATTCCATTTTGAAATATCATGTTTATATTTTAAAACTAGCCACTAGAGACATGTCGCGCCCTGTCCCTACACTTCTTCCATTATTGGTAATTTCCTTGCTTCGAATTTTTTCACATTCGCTGCGATGTGCCTGATATGGTCAGGTGTGGTACCACAACAACCACCAACAATATTTACAAATCCTTCACGTGCCCAATCTTCTAAAATATGTGCAGTTTCCTCGGGCTGCTCATCATATTCTCCAAAAGCATTTGGCAATCCTGCATTCGGATAAGCAGAGGTATAACAATTCGCTATCTCACTCAATTCCTGGATGTGTGGCCTCATTTCTTTTGCTCCGAGAGCACAATTTAATCCAACACTTAAAGGATCTGCATGCAATACTGAAATATAAAAAGCTTCCAATGTTTGTCCGCTTAATGTACGGCCGCTCGCATCTGTAATGGTGCCACTAATCATGATCGGAAGTTCAGGTTTGCCGGTATCATGAAAATACTTTTTGATAGCAAAAATGGCTGCTTTTGCATTTAATGTATCAAAAATGGTTTCTACGAGAAGTACATCAACGCCTCCATCAGAAAGACCACGAATTTGTTCATAGTATGCAGCACTCACTTCGTCAAAAGTTACCGCCCTGTACCCCGGATTATTTACATCAGGTGATAAACTCAATGTTTTATTCAAAGGTCCGATGGCGCCTGCAATAAACTTCGCTACATTTCTCTTATCTTCTTTGAAATTTTGAGAAGATAGAAATTCTTCTACCGCCTTCCTGGCACATTGTGCAGCTGCGACATTTAATTCATAAGCATATTCCTGTAAGTCATAATCAGCCTGTGCGATAGATGTACTGCTGAAAGTATTTGTTTCAATGATATCTGCACCAGCTTCAAGATATTCTTTGTGGATAGCTTGTATTATTGCTGGTTGCGTAATGCTCAATAAGTCATTGTTTCCTTTGAGGTCTTTATGCCAGTCTATAAATTTCTCACCCCGGAAATCTTTCTCTTCCAACTTATATTGTTGAATCATGGTTCCCATGGCGCCATCAATGATAAGGATTCGACTGTCAAGGTGATCGCGAATATTTTTATTCATTTTTTAAATTATCTGAAATTTTAATATTTTCTTTTTCTTTAATCCTCCTGTTTTGATTTTTGAAGACCATCTTTAACCACACAAAACCTAATATCCCGGAAACAAGGGAAGCAAATAAGATCGAAATCTTTGATTCCCTGATCAACACAGGATCAGAGTAAGCCAATAACGTGATGAAAATGGACATTGTAAATCCTATCCCCGTAAGGAAACCCACGCCTATTATGTGTTTCCATTTCAGTCCTGATGGTAATGAGCAAATTCCTACTGCTACGGCAATCAAACTAAATAGAACAACTCCAAGGGGCTTTCCAATGATTAATCCCGCAAATATTCCTGCACTGCCGGGCTCTGCTAATCCTGAATCCCAACCAGTACCAAATACAATCGCAGTATTTGCCAGCGCAAAAACCGGAAGAATAAAAAGAGCAACAGGTTCATGCAGAAAATGCTCTAACCGGTAAGAAAGTGAAGATTTTTCTCCTTTCCCAAATGGTATTACAAAGGCCAATAGAATTCCTGCGAGCGTAGCATGCACGCCGGATTTTAGCATAAAATACCACATAAAACCACCTCCTATTAAATATAAACCCAGGTATTTTACTTTAAATTTTTTCATTAACCATAATCCCGCAAAAATGCCAAACACAATCAGAAGGTTAACCAGCGATAATGAAGCAGTATAAAAAACAGCGATGACAATGATGGCGCCCAAATCGTCAATAACCGCAATTGCAGTTAAAAATATTTTTATTGAAAGGGGTATCCGGGGGCCTAATAAGGAAAGGACACCGATAGCAAAAGCGATATCTGTTGCCATAGGAATTCCGGCACCTGCCTGTGTAATGGTGCCGTAATTGAAAAGTGCATAAATTCCTGCAGGTACTAACATTCCTCCTGCTGCAGCTATTACCGGTAAAAGGGCTTTTTTCCTGCTGGAAAGTTCACCTACAAGAAGTTCTCTCTTTAATTCCAAACCAATCAGTAAAAAGAAAATAGCCATTAATCCATCATTTACCCATAGCTCTATACTTAGTCCTGAAAAAGAATAATGCCAAATGGCGAGGTAAGATTCATGAATAGAAGAGTTGGCAAGAAGTAAAGAAATGATGGTGCATAAAATGAGCAAAATACCTCCCTTGGCATTTTCATAAAACTCATAAAATATTGCTGATAATTTCCTTTCCATAATAATCTACGTATTGAATATTTCAAATACTGAAGATGCTACTAATGAAACTATTGGAAATCTTGAGACTCTGTAGACGGATGCAGAATATTTTAGATATTAGTTCAGTTAATATGCATTCCTCATGCATCATCCAGCGCTGAACAATAAACAAATCTGCCCTGGATAAGTGCGAATTTATATGAATAGTATTGTATTTCAAAAAGAATCGTAAGATGTACTTTATCCTAACTATCCGTTAACTTGTTTTTCTCCTGCAATTTTTTAGCAAATTTTCCTATTGTCAAACCCTGGACGACTATAGAAAAGAGAACGATTATATAGGTAATTGAAACAAACATTTCTCCATACATATATTTGGGTACTGATAAAGCCAGGGCTACAGAAATCCCTCCTCTCAGGGCCCCCCACGTTAAAATAGAAATGGCATTATTTTCAAAAGGCTTTCTTTTATTCAAAACTAAAATGGGTAATCGCACAGAAACGTACCTGGCAAACAGAACAACTACAATCCCTATGCAACCTAATAAAAGCAAAGTCATGTTGAATGGTATTATCAGCATTTCAAAACCAATCAATAAGAATAATATGGAATTCATTACGGCATCTATTAATTCCCAAAATTTACCAATGTAATCTCTTGTTTTATCACTTACCACATTTACACTTTTATTTCCGGTGATAATTCCTGCAATTACCATTGCCAACGGCCCGCTTACGTGGATGATTTCTGCAAATAAATAGCCACCCATAACAATGGCAAGTGTAGCCATTAATTCTACCACATAATTATCTATCGATTTAATTACATAATAACCGAGCTGACCCAATAACCAGCCGAGTAACAAACCACCACCTGTCTCTCTTAAAAATATCCAGATAATATTCCACACAGAAATATTATCGTACCCGATTTGGGCTATTTGATAAAAAGTAATAAAAAGAACCACACCTGCCCCATCATTGAAAAGGCTTTCTCCACTAATTTTTGTTTCTAAAGTAGCAGGTATTTTGGCTTTCTTCAATATGCCAATTACAGCAATTGGATCTGTAGGTGAAATAAGCGCACCAAAAAGAAAACAATATAAAAGATCTACAGAAAGCCCCAGCATTTGTGTAACAAAATAAACCAAAAATCCAACGATCAAAGTAGAGATGAGTACGCCGATAGTAGCAAAAGCAATGATAGAAGTCCTTTCTTTTTTTAGTTTTTTCTCATCTATTTGTATTGCTGCAGCAAAGAGCAGGAAGCTCAACATTATTTTTAAGACAACATCCCCAAAGTCAATGGTTTTTATAACCTCAATAATTTTAAAAAAAAATGCAGGAAATACAAGACTTAAACCTATTGTTACAAGTGAGGCAAGCAAGGAAAGAAGCATAATGCCAATAGATCCCGGAAGTTTTATAAACCTGTGATTAATATACCCAAATATAGCTGCCAATACAACCAGGACAGTGATGATATTATATACTTCCATTAGATTTTTTAGAAGACGGATGTCTTCTTTTGAATTGCTGAGATGTAAATTTAGATTGTATATTTATTAACTAAAAGAAATTTCTTTATTAATTGCATTCTTAATTCTTTACCGGCAACATTGTTTTTTCTTACAAAAATGGATTTAAAGATTTTCGATAAGATAACACCTGTTTTTTTTAAGATTGACATCTTTCAATAGTTGTAAGTTGAATAGCAATAATATTGGATCGACAAATGTTTTTAACGCTTCAGCATCAATTCCTCCATTTTGCATTCTATTGATTGCACGGTGATTTTAAATATTGTCTAACTCATAAATAGGATCGATTTTAGTGCCTGCTATCATTTCAAAAACCGGGTTGATAATTCCATCTCTTAGGTCATAAACCCATCCATGTAAATGAGGTGCATTTTTGTGTTTCCAGGCATTTTGGATGATGGATGTTTTTGCCAAATTCAATACCTGTTCTTTTACATTCAAACGCGTTAAGAGACTGTGTCTTTCTTCGTGGGTGCCGAGAGCATCAATTTCTTCCCGATGCAATCGGTATACGTCTTTGATGTTGCCAATCCACTGGTCTATTAATCCAAAACTTTTATGCTCCATAGCCGCACTTACACCGCCGCAATTATGATGTCCACAAACGATGATATGCCTCACATTCAGTATTTCCACTGCAAACTGTAATACACTCAACATATTCAGATCTGTATGAATGACCATGTTTGAAATATTTCTATGTACAAATATTTCGCCTGGCTGGGTGCCTGTTATTCTATCTGCAGGCACACGGCTATCACTGCATCCTATCCATAATATTTCCGGGCTTTGCAATGCTGTAAGCCGGGTAAAATAGCCCGGATCTTCTCTCACCTGGTTTTCAGCCCATTCTTTATTTTTTTCTAAAAGTTTCTTGTATGCCTCCATGTTATTTTTTTCAGAAATCAGTCAATAAATTTCATCATTGTGTATCATCCTCATCATATATTTATTTGAAGCCGTCGTTCATAATTTGGAATTTATTCTCCATCACTTATTCTTTCGCTACCTGTTTAATCCACCGCAGGTACTAATTACCTGCCCTGTTACATAGGAACTCATATCACTGGCAAGAAAAAGTGTGACATTTGCAATCTCTTCAGCACTTCCAAACCGACCCAATGGAATATTGTTTAAAAAGGCTTTCCCCGCTTCACCTTCCTTCAAATATTGTGTCATATCTGTTTCAATAAACCCGGGAGCAATTGCATTGCACCTGATATTCCGGCTGCCCAATTCTGCCGCCACCGATTTAGTAAATCCAATAATTCCTGCCTTGCTGGCTGCATAACTGCTTTGACCCGCATTACCCGTAATTCCTACTATAGAACTCATGTTAATAATGCTTCCCTTGCGCGCTTTCATCATTGGTTTTATTACTTGTTTCGTCATGTTGAATACACTGTTTAAATTGGTATCCATCACCTCATTCCATTGATCCTCAGACATTCTCAGCAATAAGTTATCCCTGGAAATTCCCGCATTATTTACACAAATATCTATTTGACCAAATTCCTTTATAACATCTGCGACCATTTGCTCACATTCACTAAAAACAGCGGCATTACTTTTATAGGCTCTTGCTCTTACGCCGAGGGCTTTTAATTTCTCCACCAAAGCATTTGCTTTGTCATCGCTGCTCACATACGTAAAGGCAATGTCAGCGCCACTTTCAGCTAATTTTAATGCGATAGCTTCGCCTATTCCACGACTTCCGCCGGTAACGATGGCTACTCTCTTTTCAAGTAATTTCATGTCTTATTTTTAGGAGTTTTTTATGTTAGAATTTTTCAGAGTCAACTAATAATCGTTTAAAAAAAGTAGTAACAAATGTAGGATATTAATTTTTTTATTTCCTTGATGGATAATTTGAAACAGTGTTGAATTTCTTGTTGAATTATTTTTGAAACTTTCTTATTTACAATTAAGATTTGAGGCACTTACTGTCCCGGGTGATAATTTCTCTCTGCATGCTTCATGACATCTTCTATATAAAATAGTACATCTTTGAATTTTCCTTTAGAATACATTTCACCCTGGTCAAAAAAATGGCTGGAATCTTTATGGCCACTTTCGCCGCCCGCTAATAATGATTTTGCTTTTACCCTATTTTTCCCTGAGGCATCTTTTTTGATAAATTCTACAGCACAGATAAAACTGTTTCCATTTACACCATACCTCATTTTGGTGCCAGGAAATGTCCTGCTTGTGTAGGAAGGAAGCATGCCCCATGCCGAAGATGTAAAACCTACCGGTATGCTGACACTATCATCAGTATATTGCTGGTCGATGTCTCCAGAAATCCGTTGAAAACGATTAATATCTCCCCATGGCATTTGCCATTTTCCAAAGTTGTTTTCCAGATCTTTGATAACGAGTAAAAGAGGATCCAGCAATTGCGCCGGAATTGCTTTTTTAGCAAATTCCCTGGCTTTATTTACCTGGTCATTTAATTCGTTGGCATTAAGTTGCGTTTTATAAAGTGCACTTTGTATTTTTTCACCCCAAAGCACTGAAAGCGTGGTGGCTATTGAATTTTTATCACTTTCATAATTCCAGGTTCTCAATAAATTGATTGGTTGTTGAAGCGCTAAATAAGCCTGATTTTTTGGATCAATTGCATCATATGCTTTCAGTAAAGAAGGAATCAATATATTAAAAGCTACCAAATAGGTATTGTAACCTTTCGCAATCACTTTATCAAGCGTATAATCTTTTTCCATTCCTAAAATTCTTACGGCATTTATCCCTCTGAAATTTTCCCCATCAGGCGCCATGTAAGGAGGATAATTTTCTCTTTTTGGACTGTAGGCACCAGAAACTGTAAAAGGGGTTGAATTGCAATTCTGAATCCAGCCATTTTTCGGATTATATATGTGGACACTTTCATTCACCGTATGTAATCCTTTCCATTCTGTTGCAGACGTGGTACCATCTACAGGCTTTGACCAGTCGAATGCTGGATCTCTTTTTGGTATAAAATTGCCATGCCAGTAAGCAATATTTCCTTCCCCGTCAGCATATACTGTATTATTAGATGTATTGGCGAGTAGATCCATTATTTTCTTGTATGCTGCAAAGCTGGTTGCTTTGGTACGTTGCCAGCTTTGTATCAAACCTTTGATGTCCCTGTTATTTGATTTTACACTGATATATTCGCCATTCCTTTTGGCCATAATGGGCCCGTGACCTGTATATAATACTGTAAATTTTTTGGTTGCTGAAGAATCGCCATTCTTATATTTTATACTGATTTCTTTTTCGACGACAGGCTGTTGGTTGCCATTATATTCATACAATAACTGACCATTTTTAGAACTTACCTTTTCAATATAGGAATCTGAAATGTCTGCGTTGCTTGATGTGTGCATCCAACCGCAATGCTCATTAAAACCCTGGTATACAAAAAACTGTCCCCAGGTTACTGCTCCATATGCGTTTAAACCTTCTTCACTTACCATTTGCACCTCAGGACGAAAATAAAAAGTTACATGAGGATTAATGTATAAAATAGCATTTTTGGATTTAGTGATTTTTGGGGAAAATGCAAATCCATTAGATCCAGTTACTACTTCTTCGTCCTTTTCTTTTAAAGCAACAGGCTCATATTTTCCTGAATAGAAATTTTTTAATTCCCCGATTGAAACATCTGAAGTGCTGATGGCGCCTATGCTTCCATCAGTCCACAGCATTGGATACCAGGGTTGAAAGTGGGTCAATAAAACTGGTTTTATTTGTGGATTTTTATACAAAAAATAGTTGATGCCATCCGCAAAAGCGTTGCACAATTTTTTAAGCCAGGCTGGTGCTGTATTGTAATCTTTAATGGCATCTGTAGAATCGATCATCATTCTAATCAACAAATCATTGTACAAATCTTTTTCACCGTTTATTTCTCCCAGGCGGCCTAATTTATCAATGTAATTGAGTTCCACTCTTTTGAAATCATCCTCGCATTGGGCATATAACAAACCAAAAACAGCATCTGCGTCTGACTTGCCATAAACGTGTGGAATGCCGTAATTGTCACGGATAACAGTCACATTTTTGGCTTGCTTATCCCACAGGGAAATCTGAGATGTAGAAACCTGGCTTTGCGAAAAAATTGGAAAGAGAATTAAAACAGGGATAAAAAAGCGAATGAGTTTAATCATATTTTTTTGGTTATTTTATTTATGCAACGGAAACTTATACACGTACAGTTCTCAAAAGTTTTTAAGGATGATGCCCACTCACTAAGAAGCAAAGGAATAGATCTTTTTTTAAATCTTCGAATAGGATAGTTGAAAAGTAAAAATAAAGAAAAAAGCCAGATTTGATTAGTGACTGATTTAGTAATTAATTTCATATTCTACTTTCGCGGTTGGATTTATTCTTACATTTTGTCCAAACCATAATGTTTAATTTGTATCAATAAACATCGTAGAAGATGCCGGATAATTAATGACGGAAGTCATCAGAAATCAATGTTTTCGAAATAAAGAAAAAGCCGGATTTGATTAGTGGCTGATTTAATAATTTATTTCATATTGCACTTTCGCGGTTGGATGTATTCTTACATTTTATCCAAACCGTGATGTTGAATTTGTATCATAAAACAACATAGAAGATCCCAGGTAATTATTGGAGGACGCCATCAGTATCAATGTTTTTTTCCTTTTGAAATTTGTAGGAAGTATTCAGGATATACTGGTAAAATTGGGTAAGTGAACTCCTGGAAACGAAGTAATAATTAGGTCGGTATAATCTTTTATATGCTATTAAATCGTCACCCTTCAATCCTGTGATTCTCGTAATAGTTCTGGAGGAAAAACGGTAATCAACATATCGGTCTTGTTCTTCCTCCATCAGCCGTTGCTTAAATGCGAGCTGGTTTTTGTTTTTTCTAAATTGAAAGACACCAATCAGGCTTTCAAGGTCAATTCCAGCAACGCCTCCCGGTTCGTAAGTGGACCTTAATTTAGCCCCATCATTATCAAAAATATTGGAATAAGTTACCCTGTTTTCCATTGAGTCTTTTCTATAATTATCTGAATAGATAGTGATTCCCTGGAGCAGTCTGTATTTTTCATTGATTTTTACCCGTAAAGAAATATCAAAAGCATCTGCTTTTTTCATATCTCTCACAGGAAATTTGACTGTAAACTTATTGTTATAATAAAAGAAAAGTGAATCATCGGGTGTCACATCAATTTGATAATGTCCTAAAGAATCGGTTATTGTTTTGGCGCCGGAGGTATTAAAAACTTCTACTTTTGGTACTACATACACTTTTGTAGAATCGAATACAGTACCTGAAACTGTTTTCTGACTCATTGAAAACATGGGTTTCAATAAAATCATTATTACCATTAAATATTTCAAAAGAAGCGGTAAATATTTTTTCAAAATTGTATAAAAAGTAATATTAATGATTTGGCCAATCAATTATTATATCTCTGTTCATTTTTAACGGTGTATTCTATATTCACTTTATTAATCTTAACGTCATGTTCAATTAATTAATCCTAAAATGAGATTAATTTAAATCATAAAATCCCCCTTTTTTTTTGATAATCTTTTCTATTTCTGTGGAGAAATGTTCATGCTCCAATGCATGTACTTTATTTTTTAGGCTATCGATCGTTTCCTGCGGTTCAATCATTGTTTTTGCCTGAAAAATAATTTCACCATGGTCATAGTGTTCGTCTACAAAATGAATAGTGATGCCACTTTCTCTTTCATTCGCTTTTAGAACTGCTTCATGTACGGCGTCTCCATACATTCCTTTGCCTCCGTAGGCCGGCAATAATCCGGGATGAATATTGATAATCCTGTTGGGAAAAGCTTTTATTAGACTAGCAGGTATTTGCCATAAAAATCCGGCAAGAACAATAAAGTCGATTTTTTCTTTCTTTAATTGATCAACGTATCCTGTTTCTGCCATGGTATTTTTATGGATGAATAATACCGGAATTGTTTCCTTTTCTGCGATTGATAGAACGCCTGCTTTTTGTTTGTTACAAACAATGAGTGCTATTTCGGCCTCATTACTATACCTGAAGTAGTCAATAATCTTTCCTGCATTACTTCCGGCACCTGAAGCAAAAATGGCGATTCGGGATTTTTGGTGAGATACATCTACCGAATTTGTAGTAATTTTTCTATTCCCCGGTTTTCCCGTAGAAGTTGGCTTATTTGTTAATTTTTGGTCCTGATCTGTTCCCTTATCCATAAAATTTACAGGTTCTGGTAATAAGCTTTTGCTTTGGTTAAATGATTGTTTGCCATGATGTTCACTTACCAAAGGCGTATCTATTATTTTATGGGCTATTTCCTTTTTGAAAAATCCTAACCTGGCCAAAATCTTTTTTTCATATTTCCAGAAAAAAGAAAACATACCGAAACAAAACCCAACAACTAATATAATGACTTGGTAACCAAAGATTAGCACAATTATTTTCGTTAACCACCAGGCAAGTCCAAATTTATCAAGGAACAACCATTCGGCTACTTTTTTACTTAACCATGCTGTAAGCGTTCCGGTGATAGCGAACGTGCATAGAATAAGAATTAATTCCTTTGTCTGAACCTCCCAATGATGCTTTAATTTCTTAAACATATCACCAAAGATGCACTATTTCTTAAAAAAAAAGCAGATTTTTGGTAGAAGAAAATATGTCTCTTTCGTGACAAATATTACATTTAAAATTCTTCGTGTAAGGATTTTTTTTGACATTTCTGCTTGAATTAAGGAAAAATAAATTTGAAATTGTTAACACTATGTCAACAGGCTTCCTTATTTTTGCAGCCGATTAAGTTTTTATTTCCAATCATTCAAGATAGGTATCATTGTATGAACCAAATAAGCAAGTATTTATTCAAATCTCTAATTGTACTTTTTTTACTGGCATTTTCCTCGCCGCAATTGTTTGCACAGGATGGTGCAGCGCTTTTTAAGGCCAATTGTGCCAGTTGTCACAAGCCTGATGAAAAATATGTGGGCCCGGCCTTAAAAGATGCAAGGAAAAGAGAACCGAGCCCCGGTTGGCATTATAAATGGATAGCAAATGCAACGGCAATGGCTAATACGGATCCGTATGCCATAAAATTGAAAGCCGAAGCAGGCGGAGTGGTAATGACAGCTTTTCCCGATCTTAAGAAGGAGGAAGTTGATGCCATTTTGGATTACGCCGATAGTTATGTAAAACCTGGAGCGCCAACTGCCGGCGGACCAGGTGCTGTAGCTGCTGTGCCAACAGATAACTCAATTCTGTATGGTGTACTTACACTAATTCTGGCTATCATCGCTTTAATACTGTTGCAAGTTAACAGCAACCTCAAAAAGTTGACCGATGAAAAAGATGGTATTAGAACACCTGCACCAGTGCCATTTTATAGAAATAAAACTTACCTGCTATTAGTTATAATCGTTTTGTTCATGCTGGGAGGATATTTCCTGGTAGAGGGCGCGATGGGGCTTGGCAGGCAAAAAGGTTATCAGCCGGTGCAGCCTATTTATTATTCTCACCAGGTGCATGCCGGGGTAAATCAAATAAGTTGCCTGTACTGCCACGGAGGTGCCCAGGATAGTAAACATGCAACAATTCCTTCTGTAAATGTTTGTATGAATTGCCATATGGCAGTAAAAGAGTATGCAGGTGAACCGATTATCCGGGAGGATGGAACGACTGTAAACGCAAATGAAGAAATTCAGAAATTATACAAATATGCCGGATGGAATCCTGATACAAAGACATATGATAAGCCAGGCAAACCAATTGAATGGGTAAGAATTCATAATCTTCCTGATCACGTTTATTTTAATCATTCACAGCATGTAAAAGTAGGCCAGGTTGCCTGCCAGACTTGTCACGGTGAAATTCAAAAAATGGGTGAGGTAAAACAATTTGCAGACCTAAGCATGGGATGGTGTATCAATTGTCATCGTACATCGAATGTTCAATTCAATGATGACCATGACCATGGTAACAAGTTTTATAGCATCTATGAAAAATTCCACCAGGATATAAAAGACAAAAAATACGATAGTGTAACTGTTGAAAAGATAGGTGGAACTGAGTGTCAGAAATGTCACTATTAATTAAGTAAAAATTAATTAAGAGAAATACAAAAATTAAAATCTTAATCATTACTGTTTAAATTCCGTGTTGGATAAAATATGAGTGAAAAAAAGTACTGGCAAAATTTTGGCGAGCTCAATCAAAGCGAAGAAAATGCCAAAGCATCAAAAGATGAATTCAGGGAAGAGCTTCCTTTTGAGGAGTTAGGTGATGAAAGCATATTTAATGCGAAAACTCCCAGAAGAGATTTCCTTAAATATATGGGATTCAGTACTGCAGCAGCGGCTATCGCGGCAAGTTGTGAGATGCCTGTACATAAAAGCATTCCCTTTTTACATAAGCCAGATGATATTATTGCAGGTATACCTAATTATTATGCATCGACATATGTAAGTGAAGGTGACGCAGTGCCGGTTGTAGTAAAGCAAAGGGAAGGCAGACCAATTAAAATAGAAGGCAATGAACTTTCTTCTGTTACAAATGGTGCTACGTCTGCCCAGTGCCAGGCTTCAGTATTAGATTTATATGATACTACCCGTTTGCGTTATCCAATGGCAAATGGTAAAGAGGCCACTTTTGAGGCGATAGATAAAATGGTGGCATCAGGGTTAGCTGCTAATTCGGGTAAACCAATGGTGTTCCTGACTTCCAGTATTACTTCTATAAGCACAAAACAAATTATTACTGAGCTAATTGCTAAATATCCAACCATGCGTCATGTTCAATATGACGCAGTTTCATATAACGGTATGTTGATGGCTAACCAGGCTTCCTATGGCCAAAGGATCCTACCAACGTATCATTTTGAAAAAGCAAAAGTAATTGTTAGTCTCGGTGCGGATTTTTTAGGTACTTGGCTAAGTCCTGTAGTATTTGCCAATCAATATGCGGTTAACAGGAGGATAGATGAAAAGAATCCTTCAATGAGCAGGCATATTCAGTTTGAAGGTTATTTCAGTATGACCGGAGCAAATGCGGATGAAAGATATTTGCACAAACCATCTGAGACCGGTGCGGTAGCACTCGCATTGCTTGGTGCTTTGGGAGGCGGAACTTCTTCAAATCTTACAGGTCCTTTGGCAGATGGAATTAAAAAGACTGCTGCAGAATTATCTGCTAATAAAGGAGCTTCCTTAGTTGT
>JBDTEF010000322.1:0-2548 GCA_039922615.1 Ginsengibacter sp. | reverse complement strand
CTACAAAATTAAAGGTTGGCGAAATGATGTGCCAGGACCAACAGGGAAGCGCCTTTGATATAATGCGTTAATTAAAAGCAGAAAGGAGTAGCAAGGGAAATATTAAAAAAATAACGGCAGATTTAAGGATGCAAAAATGCCTATTTGATGATAGATGGTTATTTTTTTTGTCAAAGCTTTGTCAGATTAAGCACGATGTTCCAGCATGTAGGCTTTTTAAGAATGGTTAATTTTAATAATCAGGCCTTCGTGTGATTTGTCTGATTTTAGACATTTTATCCGTTTTATGAAAAAAGAAGAAAATAGCGTGGTATTTTGTTGTTGAGAAAAGGGTATGTAGAAAATTTATAAGTAGAAAAGGCAATATAAACAAGGCTTTATAGGTTTTATTACATCCAGCCCACCGGAATTTCCAGTAAACGAATAAATATCCGCTATTTGTATTTACCTTCATCTTTCGTTTTTCACGCATAGATTTTAGCCGGACGATTTTGATTTTTTGGTAAACATAATAAAGTGTTACATCGTCAATGTGTCTTGTGAATAAAAAATGATTTTTGTTTATTTATCGGTGCTGCTACATATTAGACAGGCTTATCGAAAACGCCTCCGCCGATTTTAGAAAAAACTTTCTAATTAACCCATATTAAAAACAAATTAAAATGAGACCCGTAAAACCAGTAAAATATAGAATAGGAAAATGGTTGCCGTCTGACCGGGATTTTTTAAAAAGTTGGATTACGAAAAAAATCAAAGAAGCAAAAGAAAATAATCTTCCTTATGATCCAACAATTAAAGATTTAGAAAATGCGAAAAATTCAGATCCAATTTTATATATGAGTTTTACAAGTATGTATGATGAAATTCCGCAGGGATATAATGAACCTGTTAAGAATTTTAATACCATGCTTTTAGTAATGAACCAGGTTTTAACTGAAGCTCCATGTTATAGTGTTATTGAAGATCAAATTGGTCTGGTAGGATTTCCTATCAATGCTATTTTGGATTGGGCGATGGGGACAATGGGTGGTTATCTGGCATTTACAAATCCCGTAGTCAATAAAAAGTTAAATGCCATTTTAAACAAATGGAAAATATTTTTAGAATCAAGTGCTTCCAGGTATGTTCTTGTGAACGGACCTATTAAGCAATCGCAACCTAACTATACAAAGCCAGTGGGCTGGCTGTCTCCGGAAGCTTTAAAAGCCATTGCTTTAATGGATCCTTTAAGAGGACAGGGAAACGACCCGGAAGATCCTTTGGATAATTTCATATACAATTATGTTTGTGCTCCTTCAAAAACCCATTTCGGTTACAAGAGTTGGGATGATTTTTTTACTCGTGAATTCAATCC
Organism: Ginsengibacter sp.; assembly: GCA_039922615.1. Classification (GTDB taxonomy): domain Bacteria; phylum Bacteroidota; class Bacteroidia; order Chitinophagales; family Chitinophagaceae; genus Ginsengibacter. Next base: position 1,194 of record JBDTEF010000322.1, on the reverse strand, counting down.
CGGAGTAAGAGAAGTCAGTCCGGAAGATAGCGATCCGGATGTCATTGTAAATGCATGTGAATCTGCTCCATATAATTGTGTTGCCAATGCAAAAATGAAAGATAAATTTTGGATGAAAGGGCAGCTTTATTCTGTGTTGGACATTATGGCGAATAACCCGTTAGCCAATAAATTTGGAGATGGCTGTACGGTATACCAGGCTTTTTTATGTGCCAAAACATATCACAGGTGGAATAGCCCTGTTGATGGCACCATAAAGGGAATTCAAAACGTAGCTGGAACGTATTATGCTAATTGTCCTGTTGAAGGCTATGACCCGGCCGGGCCTAATGATTCGCAGGGATATATTGCAGAAATAGCCGCGAGAGCTTTGGTTTTTATTGAATCCAATAATCCAAAAATTGGACTCATGTGTTTTGTGGCTATTGGTATGGCAGAAGTCTCCAGTTGTGAAATTACTGTCAAGGTCGGGCAAAAAATAAAAAAGGGAGATGGAATTGGGACATTCCATTTCGGAGGCTCTACACATTGCCTGATCTTCAGGCCGGGCGTAACTATAGATTTTGATTTTCATAATCAAACGCCAAGCCTAAATACATTTAATATTCCTGTAAAGGCTGGTATTGGGAAAGTCAAATAAAAAATAATCTACCTCTGTTGATGTCAGCATCCGAGCTAACATCTTTAATTTAGTGCAGTTGAAGTTCGCAGATTACCATCTGGATATCACTTTTCATATTGCGACAAGCGCTCCTTATAAATTTATCGAAATAAGAATCGTGAGAATTTCTTGTTTTACTATATTTTTAATAAGAAAAAAGACGTAAAGGAGAAGCTGCGTGCTTGGCGCATTTAGAAAGTATTGATTGTGTGAATTTCAAATTACTCCTTTTGAGCAGTGGGGACACCGCCCCCGGTTGGTCCCCCACCAACCAGCTTAATTTGAAATGCACTCCTTCTATTTGAGTTGTTACAATTAAAAAAATAAATTTGGCCTAAATAAAATGTTGTAATTACCTTTTTAAATTTTAAAATACTTGTATCAAAATGAAAATATATTTTATTCTCTTCCTGCTTTTTATTTCGGCAACCTTTCCGGCTTTAAATCCTGAAAGGATGGTAAAATTATAGTACAAAAATATAACGCATCAGAACCCTGAAAGGGTGATATTAGTTTTTTGAAATCAGTAAACC
>JBDTEF010000321.1:0-6129 GCA_039922615.1 Ginsengibacter sp. | reverse complement strand
TGTACTTCCACCAACAAACTTCCTTTGGACCTTTGTTGTAAATCATCCACTCCTACTTTAAATGGAATAAATTTCTTTGTCTTATCAATGGTGAAGGCACCTTCTATGAGAGGGAAAATTTGCATCTTTTAATTATAGTTATTTATAGATTAATTAAAAACCACCAGGGAAGATTTAATCCATTGCAGGTGTGGAGAATATGTCACAATAAACCGCTAATTTTTATTCCTCTAAATGTCACACCCAATTATCATTACTTTTTTTACCTTAAAACCATGTGCCTGTCGGCATCCAATCTAACCAATATAAATATTAAGACCGTAAAAGTAAGTAATGAAGAACCGCCATAACTTATCAATGGAAGTGTAATCCCAATTACCGGTGCGAGGCCGATAGTCATACATATATTTACGCTTACATGAAAAAATAATATGGCCACCAGGCTATAAGCATAAACACGGCTAAAGGTACTCCGTTGCCGTTCGGCGAGAAACAAGATCCTCAACATAAATAAAAGATATAAAATAATTACGAGGCTGCTTCCCCAGAACCCGAAGTTTTCACCTACGGTTGTAAAAATAAAATCCGTATGTTGCTCAGGTACAAAATCTCCCTGTGTTTGGGTTCCTTTTAAAAACCCTTTGCCCCATAATCCTCCTGAACCAATGGCGATCTTCGATTGCTTTACATTATAATTTTCCTTTTCTTTTTTCTTTACCTTATTTTTTTCAATGTCTTTTAATTCTTCCGGTGTAAGCTTGCCATCGGTTTTTGTGGATTCATAATCTACACCAAAAGTGTTCATTATTCTTTCTACCTGGTACGGTTGTAACACATCTTCAAAAAAATAAGGAACGGCAAACCGCTGTATACCTACACAAAAAAGCCAAAGAACCGCTATCACAATCAAAATGCTTTTATCGCGTTTGATTTTTCTTTTCCAAATATAGATGGACAATAATGCAATGCCTGTAAGCACCAGCGCCAGCGTATTCTTCTCTACAAGGATAGTCGCCACTACCAATACGGCAAAAGAAAACCCTGCGATCAGGTAACTGGCGGGTAATCCTTCCCTATACATAGGAATTATAAATGCAAAATAAACCAGCGCTAAACCTGTCTCATTTTGTAAAATGGAAAACATTGCCGGCGTAAGTACGAGTGCTGCAGCAATCAATTGGGAACGCTTTTCCCGGAAATTGGTTTCGGGGCGGGATAAATACTTTGACAAAGCAAGCGCAACAAATATCTTACATGTTTCCACGGGTTGAATATTAAAAAAACCCAAAGGTATCCAGGACCGTGAACCGCCAATGTTTTTGCCAAGCACAAATGTAGCGAGGATCAATAAAATTCCAAACGCGTAGCTTATATTGGCCGTAGCTGTAAAAAATTTACTATCAGTAAGCAGGATAAAAATAGCTACGACAGCACCCATTCCGATAAATAATAATTGGCGGGCGTAATTCTTATCAATTTGGGTGATATGTTGTAAAAAATTATCGTCTGGTTTGTATTCAACAGAAAAAATACACAAAAATCCAATGGACACAAATATGATATAGAACCATACTGTTATCCAATCCACTCCCTTTGATATATCAATCTGTTCACGCATTAAAAAGATCCTTTTTGTAATATTAAATGTTGGGTTACCGGAGCCTTTTTTGTTTTTCAGGAAGTAAAGCAGCCGAGATGTGAGCTCCCCGGAGTAATGTATCTTTAAAAGGAATACTATCCGCGCCTTTCTGAATATCCTCTTTTGATTTCTTCAATTTTTTCAATGCATCATTGGCATCTTCTTCTTCGCTACCAATGCCAATTGAATCCATGGCTTTTTTTATAAATCCTTTTTCAATCAGGTAGTTGGTATCCTTTGAATGGCGGATAGAATCCATTTGACGGATGGCATCATAAATCCTTTTAGGCATTAAGTTCATCTTGGAAATAGTTTCCACTCTATCCTTTCGGGCCTTTCCTGCAATAGAATCATTTAAGTATTGTTCGATCATCAGGCTAGCAATAGGTGCCGCAGAGGTAGAACCAAAACCGGCATTTTCACATATTACAGCAATGGCAATTTTAGGATTCTGGCGTGGCGCAAAGGCAGCAAAAAAAGCGTGGTCTTTTTGCTTTACTCCCTTGTAATAATTTTCCACGGTTCCTGTTTTTCCACAGACAACTATGCCGGGCACTTTAGCTGCTGCCCCCGTTCCTCTTTCCATTACACCCTGCATGCCATCATGTACGGCCTCAAAAATGCTATCAGCAATGTTCAACGGCTTATGTCTTAATTTAAAGGAATCCAATAATCCAAACCGATCACCTCCATCTATAGAATCGATCATATGTGGTGTAATGAACCATCCTTTATTGGCCAGGTAAGCCATTTCGTTGGCAACCTGCAAAGGTGTAACATCCACTTCCCCCTGGCCTATACTTACCGATTTTATGGTACAAAAATTCCAATGTCCGTCTCCATAAACTTTATTATAGGTTTCAGGCGTAGGTATTCTCCCTGCTTTTTCCGAAGGCATATCTATTCCCAGTTTATGACCTAATCCAAAGGCATACATATAATCATCCCATGCTTCCAGTGATTTTGTCACAGATCCGAAGACCGGATTATTAATGGTTCGTTGCATTACATTGGCAAAATAAGTGTTACAACTAAAGGTGATGGCTTCTTTTAATTTAAAATTTCCCGGATCGAGGCATTTCATTGGTCTTCCACAGCCGTAAAATGCACCAGTACATAAAAAAGTAGTATATGGCGTAATCACTCCTTCCTGTAAGCCGACTAACGCCTGCAATGTTTTAAAGGTTGACCCTGGCGGATAAAAAGAACTTACCGTACGATTGATCATCGGGGATCGTGGGTCTAACAATATTTCCGCAAAATGTTTTTTCCGTTCGGACCCGGTTAAAAGATTGGGTTTATAAGTTGGGCTACTTACCATGGCCAGGATTCCCCCGGTTTTCGGATCGATGGCAACGATAGCTCCTATCTTATTTTCCATCAAATGTTCCCCTAACTTTTGCAAATCAATATCTAATGACATATGCAAATTATCTCCCGCCACAGCGGCAGTATCAAACCGGCCATTATCAAGGCGACCGGTAAGCCTGTTCTTATTATCCCGTTTCCAATATTCTATACCCCGTTGACCCATTAATACAGATTCATAACTACGTTCCAAACCTGTCTTGCCGGCATAATCACCTGATTGGTAACCTTCACCTGCATGGGCTTCGAGAAACACAGGGCTAACTTCAGACAAGTACCCTAAAATATTTCCTGCCGCATCAAATGGATAATCTCTCACAGGTCGTTCCTGCAAATAGAAAGCTGGAACAAATTTGTACATGCTTTCATTGAGCCGGGCAATTTTGTCTGCAGGTAATGATGCTTCAAAGACAGAAGGTCTAAAACTTTTATTTTTAATAATTGAAGTAACAATTCGTTTACGAAACTCAACGGTATCAATTTCTAATATGCGGCAAAGAGAAGCTGTATCTAAGTTTGACTTTCCAATTTTACCGGGCGTCACCATTAAATCATAAATAATAGTATTGCGCAATACGGCTCTTCCTTTGCGGTCAAATAATATTCCCCTATCCGGATAGACCACTTTTCTAAACTTTCCCTGCTCATCTGCCATTATACTGTATTTCGTATTCAATACCTGGAGGCCAAATAGCCGTATAATCATCACCAAACCCATAAACAGGATCATGGCAATGATTATATTTTTCCTGGATTGATTAAATTCAGACAAGTGCTATATTATTTTAAGGGGATTGATGTAAATGGCAGCGTATTATTCCTGCAAAAATAGCTGCTATATTGTATTTGTCCTAAATCTTTGCTTCCTGGAGAATAATAATTCTGTTAAAAGGATTAGTATCAAACTGATCGCAGTGGATAACAGTGATTTTATAATAAAATAGGCAAGGCCACCGGTTTGCAGCGCCTGAAGGAAAAAGAGGAAACTATGGTGAATGAAAGTTAAAATGGCCACGTAAGTAAAGTAAGGAGTAAATCCCATACTTTTTATGGAAGGTTCATTATAGTTACTTTCTGCACCTTCCTGGGAGATCAATAAATTAATTAAAAATGGCCTGATGTAGGAGATGAGAAGACATGCTGAAGTATAAAGGCCATATGTTTTGGAAAAACTATCCATCGCAAAGCCAAGGGCAAAAGCAAGTAACATTTGCGTACGCCGGCCCATTTTAAATGGAAGCCACAAAATAAAAAGGAAATACAAATAAGGAGTAGCCATCTGGTGCAATGGAGGAATCTGGTTCAATACAAAGACCTGTATTAAAATAAAGAGGATGAAGCGGATTATATTTTTTACAAGCTGACTCATTTACCTGGTAGTTACTTTTTTTAAAAGTTGCTGCGGTTCCTGCTTTTGAAGATTATCAATAATATAGGCATATTGTAATGTTTCGAAGTTAGCTCCCGGAATCACTCTGACTGTATATGTGCTGCTTGATTTATCCACTACTATATCTTTTACAAACCCTATCAATAAACCGGCAGGAAATTTCTCCGAAAAGGTGCTGGTAATTACGGTGTCGCCTTGCGATATTTTTGCCGTTTTGTTGATGTCTTTCAGACTTAATAAATGGGGATCTTTACCATCCCAGACAATGGTTCCGGTTTCTCCATTCTTTTTAAGACGGGCGCTCACATTACTTTGCTGGTGCAGTAAACTCATTATTACTGAATAATTATCGCTTACTTCCATTACGGTCCCAATCACAGCATTATTTATACCTATTACACCCATATCTGAATGAATACCTTGTAACATACCCCGGTGTACGATGATATAATTATTGGGTTGGCTCACTGAATTCCGCGTTACTTTGGCCTGCATGTAAATATATTTGCGGGCAGTTTTTATAGAATCATATAGCAGGCTATCGATTGCCACCCTATTGATGGTATCCGGAATTTCATAGTTTTCTCTTAACCGGTTGTATAATTGTTCATTGGCCTTCACCAAAGAATCATTGGTTTTTTTCAAATGAAAATAATATTCTACATTATTATATTGTGTGCCTATTCTCCCGGTTACTTCAGCAGCTACCTGTGAGTAAGCAGTGTGGTGATACCGGTCATAGGTGAAAAGCATATACAGAGATATGCTCATTAAAAAGATAAAGAATATTAAATTAAAGTAAATGCGGATAAAGAGAAAAATATTACGCATGTGGATTCTTGATGCTATACACGAAGATACAGGATAACGCTTTAGATTAAATTAATGAAACTTCTTTGAAAAAATAAAGATTATCTCATCACAAAAGGATACCTATCATAATGTTTTAATGCAAGACCAGTACCACGTACCACGCTTTTTAGCGGATCATCTGCAATATGTACCGGAAGCTTAATTTTAGCAGCCAATCTTTTATCCAAACCTCTTAGTAAAGCACCACCGCCAGTGAGATATAATCCTCTGCGATAGATATCAGAAGCGAGCTCAGGTGGTGTAGTTTCCAAAGCTTTTAAAATGCCTTCTTCAATTTTAAAGATAGATTTGTCAAGTGCTTCCGCTATTTCCTGGTAGCTTACCATTATTTGTTTTGGAATACCGGTAACAAGGTCACGGCCATTTACAGGAAGATCATCCGGCGGATTGTCGATGTCTTTCATGGCAGCACCTATCTGAATTTTTATTTGTTCAGCCGTACGCTCACCTATCAATAAACTATGATAACGACGCAAAGCTTCCATTATATCGGCGGTAAATTCATCTCCTGCTACTCTTATAGATTGATCACAAACAATACCTGCCAATGCAATAACAGTGATTCCTGTAGTACCACCGCCAATATCAATAATCATATTTCCTACGGGTTCTTCCACATCAATACCAATACCCAAAGCGGCTGCCATAGGCTCATGAAGCAAATAAACTTCTTTGGCTCCGGCCTGTTCTGCACTGTCTCTTACTGCTCTTTTTTCTACTTCTGTGATGCTGCTTGGAATGCAGATCATCATTCGCCAGCTTGGTGGAAATAATGGTTTTTTAGGATAGATCTTTTTGATCATTTCCCGGATCATTAATTCTGCTGCATTAAAATCTGCTATCACACCATCCTTTAAGG
>JBDTEF010000320.1:0-19669 GCA_039922615.1 Ginsengibacter sp. | reverse complement strand
TAAGAACAATTTGTGCTACATTTTTATTTTATGCGCAATTATTCTACATCAGGAATGTTCGTGCTCCAACTCGGGAACAACCAATTCACCTGCCTCCATATTTGGCCTCTTAAATGCCCTGAAAATTAACCTGAAATTATTATCAAATGTAATGTAATTATAAATCCAGTTTCCGAATACAGCGAATTTATTTTTAACGCCCAATAACAAAAACAAGTGCAACCCCATCCAAATCATCCACGCAATAAAACCGCCAAAATGTAAATGCGGTTTAGGAATATCTACTACGGCAAGGTTGCGGCCAATCGTTGCCATAGAGCCTTTGTCGTGATACTCAAATTCTGTTAATCCGCCATCGTTTCTATTTATCTTTTTTAAATTTTTAGCCAGCACTTTTGCCTGCGCTATCGGAACTGAAGCAACCTGGGGATGACCATGAGGATACATATCTGTTTCCATATATGCCACGTCTCCAATGGCATACACATTGGGAATATTAAGCACTTTATTATACCTGTCCACTTTTATACGGTTACCTTTTACTATCAAAGACTTATCGATACCATCAGGTGCATTGGCTATTACACCGGCTGCCCATATTACCAATGAACTTGCAATAGCTTTGCCATCATTCGTGACTACCGTTTTGCCATCATACGACTTTACAATCGTATTGGTCATTATATTAACGCCGAGTTTCTCTAAATATTCACGGGATTGCTGATGGGATTTGTCACTCATTGGACCCAATAAGTTTGGACTTCCTTCCATCAGGTAGATTTTCATTTTATTTTTAAAATCTATCTCCGGATAATCCCTGGGTAATACAAAGCGACGCATATCAGCAATGGCTCCGCTTAACTCGACGCCGGTAGGTCCACCGCCAACTACTACCACCGTTAATAAACTTTCTAAAATCTTTTCATCCTTAATATAAATAGCATCTTCAATGTTTTGTAAAAGCCTGTATTTTAATTGCAACGCTTCTACTGTACTTTTCATCGGAAAAGTATTATCAATCAACTGCTGGTTGCCAAAATAATTGGTATTTGCTCCTGTAGCTATTACCAGAATATCGTAGAAAAAATCATCCACATCCGCAATCACCTTATTGTTAGCAATATCAATACTTTGGACCTTCGCCATTCGCACGTGGATATTATCATCTTTTTGAAAAGCCTTTCTCAATGGAAAAGAAATATTACTTGCATCTAATCCACTCGTTGCCACCTGGTAAAATAATGGTTGAAACTGGTGAAAATTATACTGGTCAATCAGCACTACATCATACCCTTTTTTTGACCCAAATTCTTTGGCCAGTTTTAAGCCGCCAAATCCGGCACCTATAATAACTATTTTCATACTATTGTTTAAAGTTTACAAAGTTCATTTATTTATAGAAAATGGGGTTACAGTATCAGGAATAAAAAGTTATAATATTTTTCTTCAATAATATAGTTATATCCTTCCTGTTGATTGCTTAGTACAATAACCTTACCTTAATGGTTTCTTTGATATCCTTCAATAATTCAACCGCACTTTGTGAAAGTTTTTTCTCTACATCCAGCACAACATACCCAATTGTATCATTGGTCTTTAAATACTGTGCAGTTATATTAATAGAATGAGAAGAAAGTTGAGAATTTATAGCAGATAACACTCCAGGCACATTATTGTGAATATGTAAAATTCTATGTGTATTTTCCTGTGGTGGCAGACTAATCGCCGGAAGCGAATGAGAACCAATAGTAATACCTTTTTCAAGATAATTGAATAATTTATTACTCACATCTTCCCCAATGCTATGCTGAGCTTCTTCAGTAGATCCACCAATGTGTGGCGTTAAGATCACATTGCTTATATTTTGGAGTGGTGAGAAGAACGCATCGCCATTTTTTTCCGGTTCTTCGGGATAAACATCCAGCGCTGCCCCACTTATTGATTGATCAAGTAAGGCCATTTTCAACACATTAAGATCTACAACCTCGCCCCTGGCGTAATTTATAAGGATGGCTCCTGCTTTACAATATTTTATAGTGGATTTATTGATTAAATTTCTGGTGGCAGGCAAATCAGGAACATGAAGGGTAACAATATCTGCTATTTTCAAGACCTCTTTCAATGATTTCCTGTCTTCTGCATTCCCCAAAGGCATCTTGGTCTCCACGTCATAAAAGACAACTTTCATTCCCAATGCTTCTGCTAAGACACTTACCTGTGAGCCAATATTTCCATAACCAATTATGCCCAATACCTTACCCCTTAATTCATGACTACCACTTGACTCTTTCATCCAGATTCCTTCGTGTGCTTTTTTATTTTTATCAGGGATCTTTCTTATCAGCATAATAGAGGATGCTATTACCAATTCCGCAACTGAACGCGTATTTGAATAGGGTGCATTAAAAACGGCTACCCCATTCTTTGTGGCGGCTTTTACATCCACCTGGTTGGTGCCAATGCAAAAACAACCAATGGACTGCAGCTTCTTTGCATTCTGCATTACCGCTTCTGTTACCTTAGTCTTGGATCGGATACCGAGAATATGTACATTTTTTATTTCTTTGACCAATTCCGCTTCACTAAGAGCCGATGATATCTGTTTCACAGAAACATAACCGGCATCCCGGAATTTCTGAAGGGCATTTTTACTGATATTTTCCAGTAATAGAATATTTATTTTTTCTTTAGGATAACTGGTAATCTTTTTGTCCGACATATAAATTTTGTAGTGTAATATTGCAAATATAGTCCGTTAATTTTTGAATATTTTTGAATGAGTTCTTATAAGATCATTGCTGTTTTACTTCTTTATTTTTTTATTTTTACAGGCTGCAAGTCCCAGGCCAATAAGGTTTCTAAAAACCCAAATGTCACTTCCTACGTCGCACCCACTCCAGGTTATATTTCACCTGAAGATTTAAGCCGTTACCAGGCTGATATAAAAAATTATTATGAAAACAATCTTGTTCGGCTAGGGTTCAATGGAGGTATTTTGGTTGCCAAAAAAGGAAATATTATTTTCGAGGCCTACAATGGTTTTTCCAATTTAAAGACCAAAGATTCTCTTAATAAGCACAGCGCATTTCACTTAGCTTCTGTCTCTAAAACCTTCACAGCAATGGCCATTTTAAAGCTTGCTGAAATGAATAAGTTAAGTATTAATGACAATATCAAAAAATATTTTCCGGAACTTCCTTATGATAGCATCACTATCAAACTGCTGTTAAATCATAGAAGCGGTTTGCCCAACTACACTCACTTTATGGATAAGTTAGGTTGGAATAAAAAACAATATTGCTCCAACCAGGATGTCTTGGATTACCTGATCAAATTTAAACCATTAGGCACAGGAAGGCCTGATACACATTTCAGTTATTGCAATACTAATTATAGTCTCCTGGCCCTGATAATCGAAAAGGTATCCAAAGAATCCTATACTGATTTTTTGACCAACACCTTTTTCAAACCCCTGCATATGGATGATACTTATGTATTTGACATTACAAAAGATAGTGCCCGGGCAATGCCATCTTATGATTACCGAGGACGCCAGGAAACCACAACATTTCTAGATGCCGGAATTGGTGATAAAAACATTTACAGTACACCCGAGGATATGCTGAAATGGGACCAGGCTCTTTATTCAAATGAATTATTATCCAAAGAGACCATGGAAGAGGCTTACACTCCTTACAGTAATGAAAAACCCGGTGTTAGAAATTATGGCCTGGGATGGCGAATGAATATATACCCCGATGGCAGAAAAGTCATTTATCACAATGGCTGGTGGCATGGTAACAATACCGTCTTCTTAAGAATGATACAGGACTCTGTTACCATAATTGTATTGGGCAATAAGTATAATTCCAACATATACCAATCTAAAAAAATGGCCGAATTTTTTAATCCGGGCTTAAAAATAGAAGATGAACAATAGCGTCTTTCTTTTGTAAAAACTCACTTATAATCCTTTCTTTTAAGAAATTTTACTTTTTCCTATAATCTAATTGAAGTATTCCACTATAAAATATTGGATTATTAGGAAATCTTTTTCATTGCAGATAACAGCAACAATTATTTTATTTGCGGGATTTTACGTTCATTTTGAGTTTATTTTGCAGCTTTCAAAAAAAAATATTGCATTTTTTGCAATCTTTCAATAAAAGAGTATACTTTTGATTAACACTCCATTAACATGCTTAAATCTGAAAGGCAGGCTTTTATTGTTCACCAGGTAAATCTTCACAATAAGGTTATGCTGACTGACCTTAGTGACCAGATTCGGGTAAGCAATGATACCATTCGGCGGGATTTTCAGCAATTATCTGATTTGGGTAAAATTATTAAGGTTCATGGCGGTGCACTTTCTCCATCCTTTCACAACGGTAATCAATCTTCCAAAGAAGTATATGCATACAATCAAAAGAAAATTATCGCAAAGAAGGCTGCATCTATCATTAAGGATGGAATGTTCGTTCTCACTGGCGGAGGTACTACGGTAATTGAATTTGCACGCGCACTTCCAAAAGAACTGAATGCCACCTTTATTTCTGGTAGTATCCCTGCACTATTAGAATTCAGTAATCACCCAAATATTGAGGTGATTGCCATAGGTGATAAAGTATCAAAAACCTCAAAAATAACAGTAGGATCGGAAGCTATTTCAAAAATAAGGGAATTGAAGGTGGACTTATGTTTTATGGGAGTAAACGCAATTAATCTTGATACAGGAATATCAGACAATGATTGGGATATCGTCCAGTTAAAAAAAGCAATGATAGAATCCACCACCAAATTGGTTTGTCTCACTATTGCAGAAAAGATCAATACCCGGCAACCCATACAAGTATGTGATCTCAGGAAGATTGATATTTTAATTACAGAATTATCACCCGATGATGAATTAATGAAGCCTTACGTAAGGGCAGGCATAAATGTGATGTAGACTTTATATGTGGTAATGAAGTTCTCGAAATTTGTCAAATATAATTTGAAATCAAAAATTAAATACTAAAAAAAAACGGAATGAATTTTTTAAACAATAATATCAATTTTATATGAAAAGTAAAAAACTGTTGATGCTATTCCTATTTTGGGTAAGTGTAGGAGTAAGCTACGGTCAGACAAAAGTAATGGGCAGCGTGGTTGATGCCAATAATAAACCAGTCACGGGGGCATCGGTCACAGTAAAAGACCTGCCTTCTCAAAAGGGAACACTAACGGATAAAGATGGCCACTTCAGCCTGACAGCTCCTTCAGGATCAAAAATCCTTATCATTAGTTATGTGGGAATGAAAAAACAGGAAGTTACTATACGACCTAATTTAAACATAACCCTGTTTGCAACTGAGACCAGCCTGGAAGAGGTAACTGTAACCGCAGAATTTGGCTTAAAGAGGGTTGCTAAAAGTATTGGATCTTCTGTACAGCAGGTAGCTGGAAGCGAGATAAGTGAGTCAGGGCAAACGAACTTTGTATCTGCCTTGTTAGGCCGCGTTTCTGGGCTAAATGTTACGTCTACCGGTGGGGCACCCGGATCATCGACGACGGTAGTATTAAGAAACTTAACTTCTATATCAGGCAATAATCAGCCTTTATATGTGGTTGATGGAATTCCAATGAATAATTCAACATTTGATCCACTTTCTGCAGGAGGAGATGACTATTCTGTCCGTAATTTGGATTACTCATCCAGGGGAAATGATTTTAATCCTCAGGATATTGAATCTGTTACCATATTGAAAGGAGCAGCTGCTGCTGCATTATATGGATCTGATGCATCTAACGGCGCCATTATAATTACCACTAAGAAAGGGAAGGCAGGTAAAGGGTCAGTTACTTACAGTAATTCATTAAGTATTGATAAAGCCTATGGTATTCCTAAGGAACAAACTAAATATACCAATGGAGCTTATGGAAGTACCAATTATTATTACACAAGCCGCTTTGGAGGTTTAATGCCGGCAGGCCAGAAAACATATGAAAATGTTGCCGCAGTATTGCAAACAGGAGGAATGGCGCAACATAATTTAGCAGTAGAAGGTGGTAGTGAAAAAGCTTCAATCAGAGCAAGCTTTACAACTTTAAATCAAACTGGTGTAATTAAAACAACCGATTATGGACGTACCAATTTTAGTCTTGCAGGTAGAGTAGATGTAAGTAACTGGCTCAAAGTGGAAAGTTCTATGCAGTACACCCATTCTGAAAATACAAAGGCACTTAGAGGAACTGATGGGCCATTGTATCTTGGTATGCTTTGGCCTATTGTAGATGATATGTCCAACTATCTTGCTCCAGATGGCTCACACATGAGAAATCCTGATTATTATGTTGATGTAGATTTATTGAATCCCCTTTTTGGGTTGAATAAGAATAAATTTTTTGATAAGTCAGACAGGTTCATTTCACAGGTGGCAGCTACCTTTACTCCTATTAAAAATGCATTCCTTCGCGCGCAGGTAGGTTGGGATATAGGATTACAAACTTTTGAATCTTCAACCCATCCCTATTATTCTTATAATAATGAAGGACTGGGTTCTTATTACCTGACACATTCTAACTTCTCTGACCCCACCATAAACTTGATTACAGGTTATAATAATAGTTTTATTGATAAAAAACTGACTTTCGCTGCACAATTAGGTTACCACCAAATTGAAAATCAAAATACAAGTTTATATACCAATGGGTCTAAATTTACTATTGCAGATTTTCAATCTATTAACAACGTTGATCCTGCCACAGTTGTTTCTTCCCAAAGAAATACAAAACGTAGGGTTCAGGCAGTATCTTACCAGTTAGAGTTAGGTTGGAACAACCTTGCTTATCTTACTGCGAGAGGTCGTAATGACTGGTCTTCCACTTTACCTGTAAAAAACAATTCTTATTTCTATCCGGCTTTTGAGGCTTCCTTTATACTAAGTCAGCTCAAACCTATTGGCAACATATCCTTTATTAATTTCCTGAAACTTAGAGGTGCCATTGCTAATGTCGGAAACGATGCCGGTCCTTTAGAGATAGATCCGCAATTGATAACTTCAGGAATGACAGGTGGCGGTTATAAGTATGATTTTACCGGGCCGAATGAAAATCTGAGACCGGAAATGACAAATTCTAAAGAAATTGGCGTAGAAGGCCGCTTGATGAATAGCCGGATTAACTTTGATTTTACCTATTATAAAACACACCAGGCTGATCAGATCGTAAAAAATTTCAGGCTTAGTTATGCTACCGGATTTGTTTTAAACACATTGAATGTAGGAACTTTTGATACCTGGGGTTGGGAGTCTCACATAGATGCAGATATCATAAGATCAAAAAGAGGATTTCGCTGGAATGTAGGCTTGAATATGTCAAGAGCAAAATCTAACGTAGTTTATCTGCCTGATAATGTTACTGAGTATTATAACCCTTATACCTGGAATTCAGGTAATATCAGGAATGGTATCAGTAAAGGAAATCCAATTACTACAGTTACAGGCCTGGCTTATCAAAGAAACACTGCCGGTGATATTTTAATTTCTCCTACTACAGGATTACCGATTACTTCAGCTAGTTGGAGTGTTATCGGAGATAGAGAACCTCAGTTGAGATTTGGATTTACTACTCAGCTTACCTATGGAGATTTTACGCTGGGTGCAGTATTTGCAGGAAGATACCATGCAACCGTAGTGAATGGTACAAAGCGCGAGATGATGCGAACAGGAACAAGTTTGGAATCTGTCACACTTCGCGAGGGTGCACCTGTAATATTCAATGGAGTATATAAAGATGGAAATGAAGAATCTAAAACGCCTACTAAAAATACCATAGCTGTTGATTATTCTGCTTATGGAACGTCCATATTTACAGGTGGAGATGAAGAATGGTTAGAAAAAAACGTAAACTATGTAAGGGTTCAGGAACTTCGGTTTGCTTATAAAATACCAGAGCGCTTATTGAAAAAAACCAGTTTCGTTTCCAGGGCAAGTGTATTTGTAACAGGTAATGATTTGGTTACCTGGACAAACTATTCCGGCATTGACGCTGTTGGAAATACCGTTTCTGCAGCAGCCGGTGGTACAGGTGGAGAAGGTTATGATGTTTGGTCTCTGCCAAGTCCAAGACGAATGAGTGTTGGTATAAGTGTAACCTTCAATTAAAACAATTTTGATTTAATAAAATCTAATTATGAAAAAGACAATAATATTATTAATTATCACGGCTTTTATAACTGGTACAAGTTGTAAAAAATATTTAGACGTGAATAACAATGTGGATGCGCCGGCCTACGTTGACGGCTATCTTTACCTCGCAAATATCACCCAGCAATACGCTAGTATTTATTATGACAATAGAGCTATAGATTTGATGACCCAGATGATGGGAACCACTACATCTTATAGTGCTTTTGGTAATATGTCCTATCTGACAGGAAGTGATGCAGGAGGCGAAATATGGAAAATGGTATATTTTAGCCAGGGCAAGAATTTAGAGAACATGATCAATCAATCGATGGATGCCCAGGACTGGAGCCTTGCAGGTATAGGTTACGCGATGAAGGCTTTTTCCTGGGATATGCTCACCAAAGTGTATGGAGAATTGCCACTAAAGGACGCATTTGTACCAGGCAAATTATCCCACAATTATGATTACCAGGATTCAATTTATGCACAGGTACGGGTATGGGCTAATAAAGCGATTGAATTATTAGGCAAAGATGACCCGCATGTATATGGAACTAAAATTTCTGCAAACGATTTTATTTATAAAGGAGATAAGACCAAATGGACAAAGTTTGCATATGCTGTTTTAGTCCGTAACCTGGCTTCATTATCAACTAAGAAAAATTTCGTTGCTGATTATGCGCCAAAGCTGATAGATGCCGCACAGAAAGCATTTCAAACCTCAGATGATGACGCAATGGTAAGTGTTGCAGGTGGCTCCCAATCATCCCCATTTTCATCCTACAATAATTTTTGGGGTACGTACAGGGGCAATCTTACTTATAATTATTTTCAGCATGAGTATGCTGTACAGGTTTTCACAGGCACAGTCCCTAAATATGATGAAACCACCGGAAATAAGATCCCGGTAGATAATAATACCTACCATCCCACTGAACTGGCTGCTAATCAAATTATTTGTGATACTTTAATAGATGTAGCCGGCCATTATGATCCAAGAATGGCTGTAAAATTAGGTACCACTTCGAATCCGTTCTATAATGCGATAGACAATGCAGATAGTGTAAAAGTTTATAAATATTATGGTGGAACTACTTCCGGCAAAGTAGGTCCTATTGGTACAGCTCCATCCTTTTACGGAAGGAATGATGTCTCCAGGTATTCCGGTGATGTGAATGATGGCATTGGCAGATGGCTTTACAGGGACGATGCACCTTACATTTTGATGACGTGTGCTGAAATTAAATTTTGTTTGTCTGAAGCATATTGGAAAATGGGAAATAAAAGTGCCGCTTTTGAATCATTTAAAGATGGTGTAAAAGCAGATATGGATTTTACGGCCAGGTTTATTTATCCAGGTACAAAAGGAAAAGCAATCGGTGGCGATAAAATATCAAAGGATGTATTTAACACATTGGCTACACAATACGAGGCCGGACCTTATGTGGAACAATTATCTATTTCTGATTTCTCTTTATCACACATCATGATGCAAAAGTGGGTAGCCCTCTATCCATGGGGAGCTCCTGAGGCATGGGTTGACATGCGTAAATACCAGTATGATGTAAAATACACCGGAGATTTCCCGGGTAATGGCAATGGTTGGACTGAAACCAAAGTTGATCAAAAATGGGATACTGATCCTACTAAAGTATATAAGGGATTTTATTTATTACCTGCGCAGGTACAGGCAAGAAGAGGCACATATGATCAACGTAATATGGGCGCACCTGCATATCGTCTTCGTCCAAGATATAATTCTGAATATATGTGGAATTTAGGTTCCCTTGGTGCTTTGAAGCCAATTCCCGGTACTGCAGATAATTACCAGACATCCATTCCCTGGTTTGCTTATCCCAATGGTTATCCCTTTAAATAATAAGAAAAATTAAAAGATATGAAAAATTTAAAAAATATAATTTTCGTACTCACATTAGTGATTATTGCCTCATCATGCAAGAAGAACGTCGTTGAATATGAATCTACAGCAATTTCTGGTCTCGCAGAATTTCAACTCCATTATTTTGTCCCTATAGCAGCAGGTGACACAAATAATATTTACCAGGTTCAAATTAATGACCAGTTGTATGCAAACAATACAAGTCCACTTCTGACCTATAATGCTATACCAAATGGTTCTGTCGGTAAATTTTTTACTACCAAGGTTGGAGAAAATAATATTAAACTTTACAAGGGTACTACGCTAAACCTTACTTATAATCAGAATGTAACATTGACAAAAGGTAAGCAGAATGTATTCGTTTATGACTTTAATAAACCGCCTATTGTATTTGATAATGGATTTCCTTACCAGAGTCCAACTACTGATAGTACTTCAAAGACCGGTTGGGTTAAATTTTATAATTTTCTATATGAAGCGGTAGACGTACCCACTACCATGAAATTGCAATACCAATGGCAATATACTATGGATATAAATTCAGGTCAGAAAAGCGACTGGATCAACCTGGGGAAAGCAGTTTCATTCGGCGAAGCGACAGGATGGGAACCTATCACAATTATTAAAACAGATCTCATATCCTCGGGTTCTGCGAGAATTGATTATAGAATCAGAATGATAGATGCCACCGGAAATGATACAGGCAGTTTAGTTGTATTAAATGCAAGCAATAAATTAGTAGATTATTCAGATTATTGGAATGCCTCCATTGGAAGGCGCTATCACCATGTTTTGTCAGGTATCAGAACACAAAAGCCGACTTCGGCCGTAAGGGTATTTACAGCACTTTAATTAGTTCCTACATAATAAAAAAAGCCACCTCTGACAAAGGTGGTTTTTTTAGTTTAAAAATAATTCACTGAAATTTTCCTAATTTCAAATTCAAAACAAATTACTATGCATCAACAAGGGAAAGAAAACCATTTTAAATGGTTTATAAAGTTCATTTCCCTGGAAACATTAATTACAATGTGCACTTTTGTCGCTGCGTTGTTACTTTTTCTATTCTTAGCGCATGGCATATTAGATAGCGATACATTTTCTTTTGATCAAAGGGCTTTTCAATTTACTGATAGCCATATAAGCGATAGACTCACAGAATTAATGCAATATCTTTCGTTCTTCGGTTCTCATTTATTTCTTATTCCGGCCAATCTCATTTTAATCATTGTATTTGTTTTAAAAAAGGATCGGTGGAATTCGATTAAAATTCCAGCCGTCGCATTTAGCAGCGTTTTGATGATGCTATTATTGAAATTAATATTCCAAAGGGCAAGGCCAATAGACCCTTTATTAGAACAGGCAGCAGGGTTCAGCTTTCCCAGTGGTCATTCTTTAATGAGTGTTACTTTTTATGGGCTTATTCTCTATATTTTGGTAAAACATCAAAAAAATACCTGGCTCAAATTAATATATTCATTCATTTTCACTTCTTTTATTATATTGATTGGTGTAAGCAGGATATATCTGCGGGTACACTTTGCCAGCGATGTGATCGCCGGCTTTTGCATGGGTATTCTATGTCTTATCATTTCATTGTGGATCCTCTCTAATGCGGAAAAACGTTATTTCAATCAAAACAATTCCCTAATAATTGATGACGAGTAGTAAAAATATGATACCGGATAATATTTATGTGCGTATGATAATTTCATGTTAATTGCCATACAAATTTCCTAAAATTTATCACAAAAGGATTTAATAAATGATATAAAGTCGATTTTTTAGGTGACATTCGCAACCGGTTTTACAGATTTAAAGGATTAAATTTTTAAAACAACCTACCAGGAACTACCTATTTTAATGAATCTGAAAAGATTCTGAAATATTTCAAAGAGAATTTTTTATAAATCATTAAAAACATTTGAATGAATCGTTCGTTAAAAAAGTTCCTTTACCTTCTTTCTCCCTTTTTTATTTTTATTCTTTCTTTTCCTTTTATTTCTGCTAACGTAAAAGCTAAATCAGAAAAATCCAAGATTACTACGGCTTCCTCTTTCGCTGGTCTAAATACAATTGAGAAATCAACTTTCTACGCTAAGTTAAATTTAAGCTCATTAGGTTTATCCAAAGATGCTTTTGACAATGCCTTCAAAGGATATGAATATTTAAGATCCCAGGGCAAACTAAGAAACGACGATGTTTTGACTATTGTGGATTTCTCATTACCATCCAGCGAAAAGCGGCTTTTCGTTATTGATCTAAAGAATCAGAAAGTACTTTTTAATACATACGTAGCACATGGACGTAATTCAGGCAAAG
The DNA here is from genome assembly GCA_039922615.1 of Ginsengibacter sp. Lineage (GTDB taxonomy): Bacteria > Bacteroidota > Bacteroidia > Chitinophagales > Chitinophagaceae > Ginsengibacter. The sequence continues at coordinate 7,279 of JBDTEF010000320.1, read as the reverse complement.
AGATTGCCAGTCAATTTTCCAATGATCCTGAAAGCTTCAAAAGCAGTTTAGGTTTCTATGTAACCAAAAATACCTATTCAGGCAATCATGGCTTTTCCCTACGATTAGAAGGTGAGGAAAAAGGTATTAATGATAATGCTTTGAGCCGCGCAATCGTGATGCATTCTGCAGACTACGTAAATAAAGATCTGATCAATAGCCAGGGATATATAGGAAGAAGTCTCGGATGTCCTGCTTTACCTAAAGAAGTGTACAAACCAATTATTGAGAAAATAAAAGATGGTTCTTGCCTTTTCATGTACAGTTCTCAATCCAACTACATTACAAAATCAAAATTATTACAATCAGCTACTATCCTTTTAGCAAGTAATAATTTACAATCAAGCGCTGACAGTCTTTTGTAATTCAAAAAAGATTTATATCCACCTTCATTTTATAGAGCTTACTTTTTTAATTGTTATTGGTGTGCAAAGGTATTATTAATACTTATACAATAACGATTCATTTCTGACATAGCCTTTCATATTTCCACAAATACCAGCCTTGCGCTTACTGAATAATCAATGATTATTACAGCAATCTTTTGATGGACATAAAGCGGTCAGGAAATAATGGTAAGAAGCTACCTGTATTTGACCTCCGTTTAAATTATCATTCACTTTTCGTTATAGCAGCCATCCTGTCATAAATTTCCTGAATGGCATTCGTTTTGAATCTAGAAGAAAAAAAAATAATAGTATGGAAAAAGGAAGTATCAGGGTACAAACGGAAAACATATTCCCAATAATAAAAAAGTTCTTATACAGTGATCATGAGATTTTCATCCGGGAATTAGTGAGTAATGCAGTAGATGCTACACAAAAATTGAAGACACTTTCTTCAATGGGAGAGCTAAAAGGTGAAATCGGAAACATTGACATCCATGTAAAAATAGATAAAGAAAAAAAGACACTTACCATATCAGATAAAGGTGTAGGAATGACGGCAGAGGAAGTTGATAAATACATCAACCAGGTTGCTTTTAGTGGTGCAGAGGAATTTTTAGAAAAATACAAAGGAAAGAATGAAGCAAATATCATTGGTCATTTTGGACTTGGTTTTTACTCATCTTTTATGGTGAGCAGTGAAGTAGAAATTATCACCAAAAGCTACAAAGAAGATGCAAAAGCGGTTCGTTGGATATGTGATGGCAGCCCGGAATATACGTTGGAAGAAACAGAAAAAGAAAGTCGTGGTACAGATATAGTAATGCATATCAATGAAGAAAGTGAAGAGTTTCTAGAGCCACAGCGAATCAGGCATATGTTGGACAAGTTTTGTAAATTCCTACCTGTTCCCATTTATTTTGATGGAGAAGTTGCAGATCTTTCTGCGGTTGCAGAAGATGAAAATGAAAGTAAAGAACCAAAGGAAGAATCCAAACCAATCAACAATACGTCACCTGCCTGGATAAAAAAACCTTCTGAACTTACAGATGAGGATTACAAAAATTTTTACAAAGAATTGTATCCATTCAGCGAAGCTCCCCTATTCTGGATTCATTTGAATGTAGATTATCCTTTTAATTTAACAGGCATACTTTACTTCCCTAAAGTTAAAAAAAGCTTTGAAATTCAGAAAGATAAAATTCAATTATATAGTAACCAGGTTTTTGTAACTGATGAGGTAAAAGATATTGTTCCTGAATTTTTGATGCTGCTTCATGGCGTAATTGACAGCCCGGACATTCCGCTCAATGTGAGCAGAAGCTATTTACAGGGAGATCCTAATGTAAAGAAAATTGGTGCCTACATCACTAAAAAAGTTGCTGACAAATTGGATGAACTTTTCAACCAGGATCGTAAATCTTTTGAAGAGAAATGGGAAAGCCTGGGTCTTTTTGTGAAGTATGGCATGATCACCGATGACAAGTTTTTAGACAAAGCAAATAAATTTAATTTGTTTGAAGATGCAGAAGGAGGAAAATTTTATACGCTCGAAGAATATAAAGTAGCTACTGAATCATTGCAAAAAAACAAAGAAGGTAAATTAGTGATGCTGTATACTACAGATCCTGTACAACAAAATGGATTTATAAAAGCTGCAGAAAAGAAAGATTATAAAGTGGTGAAATTGGAAACGATAGTGGATGCAGCATTCATCAATAATATGGAGATGAAATGGAATGATGTGCAGTTCGTAAGGGTGGATGCTGATATTATTGATAACCTGATAGATAAAAGTGAAAATACTGAAAGTGTATTGTCAAAAGAGGAATCCGAAAAATTGCAAGCACTTTTTAAAGTAGAGATGCCGGATTTACATGCAACAGTAGAAGTGAAAGGTCTTTCTGCAGATACTGCTCCTGTAATTGCAACACGCCCTGAATTTATGCGAAGAATGAAAGACATGGCCATGAATGGTGGCGGTGGCATGGGTAGTTTTTATGGCAATATGCCGGAAGAGGTAACACTTACCATCAACGGTAATCACCCGGTTTATCAAAAAATTTTAAAAGAAGAAAATGTAGATGACCAGGGAAAAATAGTAAAGAATCTCACTGACCTTGCGTTGCTTTCACAGGGTTTGTTGAAAGGAAATCATTTGACAGAATTTATCAATAGAAGTGTCGAAATGATTTGACACTTGTAATGATAGATTAAATTTAAAAGCCCTGCAGGATAACAACCTCGGGGCTTTTTTCATTTTCGAATTATATCATTTATTATTTGAGTTTACAGATTCATCACCAGATGCCATAATAAAAATTCATATTATTCAGGTATGTAATTTGCACCTGAAAGTTTTTTAACTTAAATAATTCATGATGGATTCCAGATCAAAAAAATACCATAGTTCTAAAAAATCAGATGACGGAAGTAAAAAAGGATCGGCAAACAAGGGTGGTTATAATGAGCAAAATGAGGCTACCATTAATAAGCCAAATGAGAATCCTGCTGCTTCTGAAGCTGATGAGTTATTGCAATCCACCAAAGATGACAGCGATCAAAGTAAAAAATGAAAAATTTTGTAAAAATGGATGGAAAGCCTTAAATAAAGATGAAAAGAATTGATTCTTTTTAAACTTTAATAATCAAAAAGGAGAACTTGTAAAGATTTTTTTCATAATATAATTTTTTCAAGATTTTAATTTACACAATCGTGTAGGATTTAGCTATTATTTGGATATACACAACCTCTCGTACCGTTAGTAAACGTTTCGTTTCAGAAGATATCCCTTATTCAATATTTTCAAATAGGAGAGAATCCTAGAAGTGTTACATATAAAAATGGTTGTTCCTTCGAAGGAACAACCATTTGCATAAAATTTAAGATCAGCGAAATAAACTGCGTTATTTATCCCACCAAAGATGGTCTGTTCTTTCAACTACTGGTACATTTTCTCCATTGCGGGTAGTCGTTGCACTGGGATAAGTAACTCTCCTGATAAAAGTAGGTAGTACCGCATTAATTGGCAGCGAAAAATCCTTCATTACGTAATCAAAGCGGCGCAGATCATCCCAGGTTACCGGCATAAGGAAGCAAGCGACATATTTTTCCTTCATGATAAGGGCAAGCGTTAGATTATCTTTTCCTACTGCCACAATAGGATTGCTGAGATAAGCATTCATTAAGTCAGTATTCACGTTCAGCTTTTCCATACTGGCTTTAATTCCTGCAAGGTAAGCTGTGTATGCCCTGTCTTTATTAGAAGCGCGAAAGGATGCTTCTGCCTCTACGAATCTCATTTCAGAATTAATGATAATCTGCAAAGGCGAATTCGTACTTGAATACCATTTACCTGGCTCAAGATAATTCTGAACATGTTTAGTGTTTTGTTCACCCTGATATCCTGCTCCATTTGGAGTTCCCCAATATCCACCTGCTGCATGTACCACTCCCTGGTATTTACCTGCCTCTGTAGGAATTGTAATTTCCGGAAGACGCGGATCAAAAACACCATAAGTAACTCCATTGGTAGCTTGAATAAAATTCTCTGATAACCATACATCCAAATTTAAATTTCGGTTAGCAATAGCAGCATCTGCAAATGGATTGCGGACCGTGAATTGAGTAACTTGTGCATCATCTGCATTAGATGTATACGCCTTATCTATTGCTGCCAACACTGCAGTTGAACTATAGGCACTTGTTTTTGATAATTGATTTAATAATCTCGCTTTTAGCGCATAGCCGGTTTTTACCCATGCCGCAAGATCCCCTTGATGAATAAAATCACTTGGTTTATTTAACTGGCCATCGATCCCCGGTTGCTGTAAAAGTGAAATTCCTCTGTCCAACATCACTATACAGGAATCAAAAAGAACTTTATCGGAATCGAATTTCGGAATAAGATTACTTACACCTATAAATGCTTCGGAAAAGGGCATATCTCCCCATACATTAATTGCCATGTTGAGATTTATCGCGCTGGTGATGTCTGCTATGCCCATATAAGCACTCCAGCCATTTTCCTGTGCGATCTTCCTCATGTCATACAGATCAGTCAGAACATTATAAATACTAGTCCAGGTTCCACTGTTGTCCGTTTCATCATACGTATCTGTGGGAGAACCACTGGTTGGAGAAGCGAAATACTGTGAATAATAATCTACGAAATCCCCTACAAGGTATACATTATTAGCGGTGAGATAAGTCGTATTTGCTAATAGCCCCGCAATCGGTGGTTTGTTGGCTGCATTGGGATTTTCATTCACATCCAGGTATTTTTTACAGCCTCCTGATACTATCATCAGGAAGAATAAGCCTGTTATAATTGAATATTTTTTCATAATTGGTTAATTTTAGAAACGTACATTTAATGAAAATAAAAAACTACGCATGGGCGGGTAAGTGAACCCTGCCTGAGAGCTACCGGCTAAATCTCCGGAAATGGCGTCACTTGATTCAGGATCAAAACCGTTATAAGGCGTGGTAAGCCAAAGGTTATTTCCAGTGAAACTTATTGTAGCATTATTGATGATACTCTTTTTTAGCCATTTGTTAGGTAATGTATAAGACAAAGTTACATTTCTTAACCTGACCCAGGAAGCATCCTGAACAAATGCTTCCGATACACCCCTGTAAATATTCCGGTAATAACCGCCAGTGTAATTTATTCCATCCGGTCCTTTCCCCTGGCCAAGATACGCAGGTGTTGTATTTGGTGATCCATCTGCATGTACTCCTTTAAATACAATAGATTCAAAGCGGTTTTCAGTATATTTTGCTTCTCCGAAAGCTGCCATGTAATTATCTAATTGATTCCATTTCTCCAACCCCTGTTGAGTATCAAACATAAAAGATAGGTTCCAGTTTTTATATCTAACGTTATTGGTGATACTGCCTATCCAATCCGGCATTGAATTGCCCAAAACTTTGGTGCCACTTGCTCTTACAGGGAAACCCTTGCTATCAATTACAATAGGCAAACTCCTATCGATGAATAAAGGGTCCGGTGTTTTATCACCATAATATCTTTCCCAATACCTGCCATAAATATCTCCAACAGAATAACCTGGTCTGTATCGGAAAGACGGACCGGAACCACCATAACCGAAGGAGCTACCACCCGGAAGATATTCAAGTCCCGGATAAATGGATAAAATTTTATTTTTATTGGCTGAGAAATTGACCAAAACATTCCATGAAAAATCATTAGAAACTATAGGCTTTCCGTTCAAAGACAACTCCCACCCTTTGTTTTCTATTTCACCGGCGTTAAGTGTAATATTAGTAAAGCCGGTTTCCGGAGCTGTTGATACATCCATAATAAGGTTTTTACTATTGGATTTATACCAGGTCAGGTTTAACCCAAGCCGATTATTGAAAAAGTTTAAATCAGTACCCACTTCAAAAGAAGTTGTCATCTCAGGTTTTAAATCCGGTATACCAGATGCACCATTTCGTGTCCACCTACCTACATTATTAATAGGATCACCAGTTGGTACATAGACAATGCTGGTGCTATAAGGATTTGCATCTTTGCCTATTTTAGCTAAGGATATTCTGAATTTCCCGTCAGATATCCATGATGGCATTTTTATATTATCTGAAAACATATAGCTTAAACTAACAGATGGATAAAAGAAGGAACGGTAATCAGGTTCCAGGGAAGAAGTCCAGTCATTTCTTCCGGTCAGAGTAAGAAATAAATAATTATTATAGGCTGCAGTAAACTCGCCATAAGCACCTATGATCCGGTATTGCTGTTTGTACTGTGCTACCGATTGTACACTGCTGTTACTAAGGCTGAATAAATTATATACACCTAATTCCTTTCCTTCTGCAGATGTCAGATCAATAGATCGATCCAGCAAGTCATGACCAACTCTTAAAGTTGTTTTTATTTTGGCATTCCAGTCTTTTTCTAACGTCATCATCAGGTTGGAATTGATTTGTTGGTATTTACGGCGGTATTCACCTACAAACCCTAATCCATTGTCATCGGAGCCAACTATTTCATCTGGTACGCCTTTAGGACCCGGTGAAGTAGCAGTACGGGCATCAGTATAATCATCCATTCCTAAACGATAAGTAAATGTCATCCATGAATAAGGAGAATAGGTAAAATTAATATTTCCTATAAGTCTGTTCACATTAGAACGGAATTTACTTGTGGCAGCAGACCACCAGGCATTGTTATTCCCATAAGTTTTTTGGGTGCCATCAGGCTTCACGTAATCTCTTACATCATGCCGCGGGGACCAGTAAGCCATATTTTCATTGAACCGGTTAGCATCATAAAAATTTCCATCTGTATTCACATAATAAAGAGATGTGCCCATTGAGAATTTATCATTAAATTTCAATTCGCCATTTAACCTTGCAGAAATATCCTGGTACCAGGTAAAAGGAATAGTACCATTTTGTTTAAAATAGGATACTGATGATGTCATGGTTGCTTTATCAGTTCCACCTGAAAAACTCAAATTGGTTCTGGACTGATTTCCATCAATATATCCTCTTGCAAATTGATTATACAATTTATCCGGATGTGTAGGATCAAGTGCTTTTGCTTCTGCCACCGTAGGTCCCCAGGCGGGCCAAAAGGATGTAGAATCATATTCGCCTATATTTCCCTGGGTGTATTTGGTTTGTACATCCGGAAACTTGTTAACCTGGTCGATGCCGTAAGTGGTATTGAAACTCACCCTCATTTTTCCGGCAACAGCCGATTTTGTTGTAATTACTACGACGCCATTTGCACCCCGTAATCCATACAAAGCAGTAGCCGCACCACCACGTAAAATATTTACACTTTCTATATCATCCGGGTTTATATCACTTGCCCTGTTTC
>JBDTEF010000319.1:0-6322 GCA_039922615.1 Ginsengibacter sp. | reverse complement strand
CGCCTGCAGATGAAATCGTTGCACCTCTCTTAAGTGTAATTCCATTGCAGTTGTTGTCTTATTATATCGGCGTTTTAAAAGGCTGTGATGTAGATAAGCCGAGGAATTTGGCAAAAAGTGTGACGGTGGAATAGTTTTAATGAGGAGTTATGAATGATGAATTATGAATAGATAACGCCGAGATAATTACAGAATTTTAAAATTATTTTCAAAGAAAGTAAAATAGTAAATAGTAAAACTGATTTAAATATATTTTTGATAACCTTGAATTTAATCTGACAAAATGTACAAAATTCATCATTCATCATTCAAAATTCATAATTTTTAAACGTCTTTTGCGCTTTGCTCATTCTAAGCTAATTTTGCACGGCATTTTATATCATTAATTTACACAAAATTTTAGAGAAACATGGCATATGATTTAATAGTTCTTGGAAGTGGACCGGGTGGATATCCTGCTGCTATCAGGGCATCACAATTGGGAAAAAAAGTAGTAATTGTAGAACGCGAAAGCCTTGGTGGCATTTGCCTTAACTGGGGTTGTATACCTACGAAAGCCTTGTTGAAAAGTGCCCAGGTATTTGAATATGCCAAGCATGCCTCAGATTATGGTATTGAAATCCATGACCCGAAACAAAACTTTGGCAATGTTATCAAACGTAGCCGTGGTGTAGCTGATAAGATGAACAAGGGCATCCAGTTTTTGATGAAGAAGAATAAGATTGATGTGGTAATGGGAACCGGTAAATTAATCGCTAAAGATAAGTTAGAGGTTACTTCAGGTGATGGCAAAAAGCAAACGCTGGAAGCAAAAAACATTGTTATATGCACAGGTGCAAGAGCGAGAGAATTACCTGCATTGAAATTAGACGGTAAAAAAGTGGTGGGATATAGAGATGCAATGAACCTGCCTTCACAACCAAAGTCAATGGTGATCGTAGGATCAGGTGCCATAGGCACTGAGTTTGCTTATTTTTATAATAGCATGGGAACGAAGGTGACCATAGTGGAATTTCTACCAAGGATTGTACCTGTAGAAGACGAGGACATTTCAAAAGAACTGGAGAAATCTTTTAAAAAGCAAGGGATCACCATTATGGTAAACAGTGAGGTAACCAAAGTGGATACTTCTGGTGACGGCATCAAAGCAACCATAAAAACACAAAATGGCGAGCAGGTTTTAGAAGCGGATATATTATTAAGTGCGGTAGGTATTTCTGCCAATATTGAGAATATTGGTTTGGAAGAATTAGGTATTAAAACAGATAAAGGAAGAATAATTGTTGATGGCAATCAGCAAACAAATGTTCCGGGCATTTATGCTATCGGAGATTGTACACCGCACCAGGCGCTTGCCCATAAAGCCAGCAAAGAAGGAATCAATGCAGCAGAGCATTTGTGTGGCAAAAAAATAGAGCCAATTGATTATAACAATGTGCCGGGTTGTACGTATTGCACACCTGAAATTGCCAGTGTAGGATATACTGAAAAGCAGGCGATAGAAGCTGGCTATGAATTAAAAGTTGGAAAATTTCCTTTTGTAGCTAGTGGAAAAGCAGTGGCCGCAGGTGATACTACAGGCTTTGTAAAGATAATTTATGATGCTAAATATGGCGAACTTTTAGGTTGTCACATGATTGGATACAACGTCACAGAAATAATTGCAGAGGTAGTTGTTGCCAGGAAATTGGAAACTACCGCGCATGAGATTTTAAATGCAATTCATCCACATCCAACCATCAGTGAGGGCGTTAAAGAGGCTACAGCAGTAGCTTATGGAGAAGCAACAGATATTTAATGCTAAAATGAATAAATAAAAATAAAAAACCACTTGCCTAAAACCAGGTGGTTTTTTATTTACGGCTGATGTTACATTTTGTTTAGTAACCTATTTACGGAAATAATTATTGACGATATCCGCATTAAATTTCGGTGAATATATTTTTGAAATCCAATGACAGGATCCTTTAAAATAATAGAAAATGAAATTTTTAAGGAAAGGTAATCTTTACCCACGGAAGTAAGGGCTGTCCTTTGGCACTTAGTAGAATTTTGAAATAATGAAAGAAATCATTTCACATTTTGCTAAGTGCAAATTTTCATTGCCATTTTCAGAATACTTCATCCGGCTTACATTATATTTTTCGGACATCCAAAATTTGATCTCTTTCCCCGATTGCCGCCGCTAAATCCATTTCTTCCACCTCCAGAACTGCCTTCTGTAAAACGGTATGATAGCGTAAAAGCGGTAATGTAATACCAATCTTTTGGTGAATGACCCCTTGTTTCACCATCTTTAGGATAGGGAGGATTTGGTTTAATTTCTCCACCTCTATAAGCTAACTCGACCGCTTTTGGTCCCCTGTTTAATTCGAGTAAATTTTTATCAACATAAGCTGTGCTAACATCATCCAGGTAATCAGTATATAATTTCCTAAAACCAAACTCTACACCAATATTAATATTTTCGCTCAAAGCAAACTTGATACCTGCCCCGATAGGAATGGCAAATTGCGTAAGTTCGTATTTTTGACGACCATCTATAAATCCCTGGCCTTCGGTACTCAGCGGTTGTAAATAGTATTTATCTCCATTGCCATCAAATGTATAAGGATTGAAATGAAATACTGCGGCACTGACAAACAAATAGGGCGAAAACGCCATGGACTCAAGAGAGAATAAATTATATTGAAGCCCTAATTGAAATTCTGAAATTCCTGAGGTGAAATTTAAATTTCTAATTTTGTTTTTGGTGAACTTATCATCCGCGGATACCTTGCCCAAAGTAAATGCGGAACGTATGGCAAAATGATCCGTTATATTATAACTTAGTCCCAGGCCGCCAGCGAGGTGGGACTGGCTAAATGTAAACTGTTTATCCTGCAAATCACCCTGGTAGTTAGTAACTCCGCCATAAATATCCAGTGATAATTTCTGCGAAAAACAGTTTATAGAAAATACAAAAAAGAAAAATAGTAAAGTAAAATTCTTCATGAAGTTCGATTATTAACTTGCCGGGTAATTATTAATTAGGATTAGCGAAATTAGTTTTTAACCAGGGAATAAATAAAAAAGCGCAAGGGACTTTATTAATTAAACCAGGTTACAAAAATACTATGAAATTTCTTTATTAGTAATTACAGTTTTTCTTTTAAAAAAAATATTTCCTACAAATAATTTTTCGGTAATGATTAAAATATTAAAAATCTGATGCACTTTATTCTCCTTATTTAATACATTTGAAATATTGCTATTAAATTTGCATTCTTGTTTCGGGTAGTAGCGCAGCCCGGTAGCGTACACGTCTGGGGGGCGTGAGGTCGCAAGTTCGAATCTTGTCTACCCGACTTTGATGTAATCTTCTAAAACCCGCACTCCATGCGGGTTTTCTTTGCTGTTTTAAAATATTGAAAAAATAAGAAAAAATATTTTAGGAAAAGGGAATAATTATTTTTAAAATCGCCCGCATTATTACCAACTACTAATTTTTCATGATTAAAAAAATGCTGACTGGGGAAATTTCAATTTTTTAAAACTGATTTTAAAATGCATATTTTCCTTTACAATTTCTAAGGAATCGTTTCGCTAAAATTTATTTCGCTCTTGACTGTAAAAAAAATATACTACAAACAATTGTGAGGTTCAATAATAGAATCATTCCAAAAATTGCAAGTTTAGAGGTGAAATAATTAGTGAAATTTATTCAACCACCTTTCTTTTTAGATACACAATAAGATTACTTTAAAAGTAAAAATTTATTCATAACAGTAAAGTAACCAATCTCAAAGTAAGGAACATAAAAAAAAGTGTTGAATATAAATGGTTCTTTATTTGATAAGGCTAACTGATAAAAATTATAGAAGCACTTTGCAGTAATGCCCAATTCGGATTCTATTTTATTTCTAAAATCTATTCCAAATCAAAAATTCAAAAATGAACGTAGCAAAACAAATTCTCAAAATCCTGGAAGATATCGGTGTTACCCAAATATGGGGTGTTACAGGCGATGCCCTTAATGCGTTTACCGATGCCTTGCAGGGAGAGGATCTTAACATAAAATGGAATGCGGTGCGTCACGAAGAAAATGGCGCCTTTGCCGCAACAGCAGAAGCACAGATTACAGGAAATCTCGCCGTATGCGCCGGTACCGTTGGTCCCGGATCACTGCACCTGATAAACGGTTTGTACAATGCTAAAAAAGAGCGTGTGCCGGTGCTTGCCATTAGTGGCCAGGTAGCACGTGTAAATATAGGAACCAACTATTTCCAGGAAGTCGATCTGACTAAAATCTTTGACGACGTTTGCGCCTACCAGGCCGTGATCCGTTCGGCAGAGGAAGCTCCACGTATCGTATTGCGTGCTATCCAGATTGCGCTGGAGCAGAATGCAGTGGTACGTGTGGAAATTCCTGTAGACATTGCCAATGAGGATGCGGGTGGCAAAGATTTTATTCATCCCGTAATACGTTCCAATGCCATGTTGGTACCATCTGATGATGATATAAATAAAGTCGCCAAAGCATTGAACGAAGGAAAAAAAATCACTATTTTGGCAGGTGCGGGTTGCGCCAAATGCAAAGATGAAGTATTGGCATTATCAGAAAAATTACAAGCGCCCATCGTTCACACCTTTCGCTCTTCAGACATATTTCACAAAGATGAAAAGAATGTAGTTGGCCTCACAGGTTTAATAGGGAACCCGAGTGGCTACCAGGCCGTAATGAAAGCAGATGTACTGCTGATGCTGGGCACAGATTTTCCATATACTAACTTCTTTCCGGATGATTGTACAATAATCCAGATTGACAAACGCCTTGAAAATATTGGTAATCGTGCTAAAGTAGCTATCGGTGTGCATGGGGATTGTGGTGCTTCCCTTTCTAAATTAACCCCAAAAATAACCGCAAGAGAAAACGCAAAATTTCTCGACAATATGGTGGATAATTTTACAGAATGGAAAAAACAAAAAGAAGACTCCAGTAACTTAGAAAATGACGCAGAACCGTTGCACCCCCAACTATTTATCAATGAAATTGACAAAAAAGCATCTGCCGATGCGTGTTTCACGGTGGATGTAGGTGAGAGCGCCATTTGGGTTGCACATCACCTGACACTTCATGGCGATCGTAAATTGTTAGGCTCGTTCAATCATGGTAGTATGGCGGTAGGTTTTCCGGCAGCCATGGGCATTCAATCCGTAAGTCCGGGAAGGCAGGTGTGGGCTATCGTAGGTGACGGTGCATTTGGAATGTGTATGAATGATTTTATCACGGCAGTCCGTTATAAATGGCCCGTTAAAATTCTGGTTTATAATAATAGTCAACTCGGGTTTGTAAAAATTGAGGAAGAAGAAGCCGGGTATGCTTTCACAGAAGAAGCTTTGAAATTGACGAACCCCAACTTTGCAGAATATGCCAGGCTCTGTGGTGGCGATGGTATTCGCGTGGAACATGCATCAGACATACCTCGCGCAATTCAATTGGCCATTGCATCTCCTAAGCCTTTTATCATTGATGCAGTTACCAATCCAGGAGAACTATCACTTCCTCCACACATAACACTGGAAGAAGCATGGGGGTTTGGCAAGTCCAAAATAAAGGAAATTATCCTCTCTGTAAAAGGAGAAAAATCACAAAAGAAAAATTTAATGGATGAGCTGAAAGGATTATTTTAAAAGAAAGATGTTGCTGTGAATGATAAAAAAATTTGTCAAAAATCCGGAACCTGATTTTAGGAACATCGACTTGTTTGCTTACGATTGAATTAAGCGCATTAAAAGCTTTTGAAAGAACTCCTGTGAAACCGGACGATAACCTTAAAATACAATCTTGCCTGGGTAAATAGGTTTTTTTCCGAATCCATATATTAAAAAGAAGATAAATTATTTCTGATAGATAACAAACACTTCAAAGTGGTTTATGTAAGAGAACTTACTACCGAAACGAAGAACAATTATAAAACTGAAAACTATCCACGAGTATTTATGTAAAAAATATCATTATTAGAATAAAAAAATTTTTACACTTCAATTTTTAAAGAAAAAAATAAAAATTTCCATTACTTTCTTTTAGGCTGTTACCTAGAATGGTGCTGGTGAAATATAGATAAAATCAGCAATTCATTGGCAGAAAGTTGAAATGATGAATGGTAACGGATATCAAATCAGTACCTAATACTAAAGTTTTGAATTTATAAATAAGGTAGGTGTAATTAAACTACCTTTCTTTTAATAATTTATAAATAAGAATGAAGCTTTATATTAAATATATGGTCAGCCTGCGTTGTAAAATGGTGGTGAAAGAAGAATTGAAAAAGCTGGGCCT
>JBDTEF010000318.1:0-5199 GCA_039922615.1 Ginsengibacter sp. | reverse complement strand
TCTGCCCTGTATCGTTACACATAAAACAATTAATTCCATTTTAAAAGATAAAATGTTCTGTCTTTTATTTTAACTTTAGCCCTTAAAAATAAAACACACAAATTCGTTTGCTGTAAACTTTCAATTTATTTCACTACTATTTTATTTGTTGAACTTAAGAAATGAACAACACGCTTATCGGGAAAAATTTATTGATGCAACGAATAAAGATTTTAATTACTTTCCTTTTACCTGCTTTCATATTCCTATCTAAGGCAAATGCCCAGCTTTGCCAGGGAAGCCTTGGTGATCCTGTGGTGAACATAACTTTTGGTGCAGGAAATAACCCAGGGCCATCTATAGGTAATTTAACCAATTATACCTACCTCGCAGCCGATTGCCCGCAGGATGGAAGCTACACCATAGAAAATGCAACGAGGAATTGTAATGGCGATACCTGGCATAGTGTTACAGATCACACAGGGGATCCGAACGGTTATATGATGGTGATAAATGCGTCGAACCAACCCGGAGATTTTTTTGTAAAAACTGTTGGAGGACTTTGTCCTAATACAACTTACGAATTTGCCTCATGGATTTTAAATGTTACCAAAGCAAGTGCCTGCGGTGGAAATCCTATAAAACCAAATGTTACATTTTCTATTGAAACTACTACTGGCACAGTATTGCAAACATATCAAACCGGTGATATTGCAGCGGGGAATTCGCCCTTATGGAAACAATACGGTTTTTTCTTTTCAACAGATTTCACTACAGAGTCTGTGGTCATAAGAATGACTAATAATGCTCCGGGCCCCTGTGGCAACGATCTGTTGTTAGACGACATTACTTTTCGCGCCTGCGGGCCTTTGGTTACTGCAGGTATCAGCGGCGCTTCGAATACTGTCAATGTATGTACGGGCGATAATAAATTATTTACTTTACTGGCAAACGTTTCAGCAGGTTACACTGATCCTGTTTATCAGTGGCAATTAAGTAAAGACGGCGGTGCCAGTTGGGCCAATATTGCAGGTGCAGTTAGTACTACCTATGTCAGGCAGTCAATCACTACACCCGGGCTATACCTGTACCGTTTTGCTGTATCTCAAAAAGGCAATATTAATATTTCTAACTGTTCCATTTTCTCGAATGTGGTATCGGTTGGCGTAAATAATTATCCTGTACCTGCTACATCAAACCGTGCGGGTTGCACCGGAGATTCTTTGTTGCTCACAGCAAATGGTGGCGCATCGTTTAGTTGGAGCGGTCCTTCGGGTTTTTCAAGCAGTTCTCAATCTCCATTTATTGCTGTAACCACAATTGGTAATAGCGGTACTTATTATGTAAAGGTAACTTCCACAGAAGGGTGTACCAGCCTGGATTCCACTAAAGTACAACTTACAATAAAGCCTGTTGCAAATGCCGGAAATGATGTGGAGGTTTGCCAGGGCGTACCCGTGCAACTGAACGCAAGAGGCACCAATATTACTTCCTATAATTGGAGTCCTGCAACGGGACTTTCTGATCCAAATATATCCAACCCGATTGCTACACCGGCAGAAAATACATTATACATACTCACCGTTGGCAACCGTGAATGTAAAGTATCAGATTCGTTGCAGCTGACAATAGATAAAGCGCCTTCAGCTAACGCCGGCCCCGATAAAATAATTCTAGCAGGCCAATCTGTTGTGCTAAATGGAATTGCAGGTGGCACGAATGTGAGTTACACATGGACACCTGACAACAGCCTGCAAGCAGCCACCACACTTACTCCTATAGCAAACCCTGTTAACACCCAGGAATATATTTTGCGCGTGGTTTCAAATATAGGCTGCGGCATAGCCAGCGATACCATGTCTGTCAAAGTGTTTAATAAATTGTATGTGCCAAATGCATTTACGCCTAACGGTGATGGCCTAAACGATACATGGCTTATTGAGACTTTAGCAGTTTATCCCGGTGCCGAAGTAAAAGTTTACAACAGGTATGGGCAAATGGTCTTTAATAACAAAGGACAAAATATTTCCTGGGATGGATACTTTAAAGGATCGCCACTTCCCGCCGGCGCTTATGTATATATAATTAATTTAAAAAATAATACCCCGCTGATAAAAGGTGTTGTGTATGTTATTTTGTAGAACAGATAGCCGGCTTAGTTACCTGCCTTGTTTCGTGGCAAAAGAAACAACTAATTTCTTTTAGTGTATGTGGTCCAGGGTTTCTGTCCCAGCGGGATTTCATGATTTTAGATTACTGAACCAAGAGAATTTTACCGGAAATCCCGATGCGTAGTTACGTTAGAAAATTATATAACAATAAAATACTTTGGTTTAAGAATATTCTTATACTTTTTTCATAAAAAGATGCAATAGTTTCTGTCCCAGCGAGGGTTTTCCGATTTTAGATTACTGAACCAAGAGAATTTTACCAGAAACCCCGATGCGTAGTTACGTTAGAAAATTATACATCCATAAAATACTTTGGTTTAAGAATATTATAATACCTTTTTCAAAAAAAGATTCACTGCTTTGATCATACGAACTATAATCGATGAACATCAATTTAATACAGTACTACAGGCAGCTTTTAAAAATTGAATGAATTACCAACTTCATTTATTTTGTAACGCTAATTGGCATCTTATTAAGAACGTTTTCAGGTCACACAACAAATAATTATCTTTTCATATTCTTATTGAGTTTATCTTGTAATATTTATTATTCAATCTATTAATTGCATTACATGATTACTATCAAATTGAAATCTTCTTTATTTTTTCTTCTGTTCGTCTTTGTTGCTCATTTTGTAAATGGCCAGCAAAAAGTAATTCAATTGTATAATGGTGCTGCTCCCGGTTCAGAAAACTGGACATGGACCGAGCAAGTAAATGACAACAATTCGTGGAATACAAAAGTGGTTTTTAACGTTTCACGCCCTACCCTTACTGTTTTTCTACCCGAGGCTTCTGTACCTAATTCAGGGACAGCAGTAGTTATTTGTCCCGGTGGTGGATTTTATGCATTGTCCATTGACAGCGAAGGATATGATGTGGCCAAATGGCTTACAAAAAAAGGCATAACCTGTTTTGTTTTAAAATATCGTTTGGTGCACGTTGCCAGTGATGATCCTGTAAAGGAATGGATGGATGGTTTAGGCAAACCAGAGGTGAATGAAAAAATGGATAATGATATTCCCCTGGCAATATCGGATGGTAAAGCAGCAATAGCCTATGTGCGTGCTCATGCAGCAGAATATGAAATAAAACCAGGTAGAATAGGTATCATTGGTTTTTCTGCAGGTGGCACAGTTGCCGCATCTGCAGCATACGATTATACTCCTGCTAACCGCCCGGATTTTGTGGCACCTATTTATGCCTACATGCCACCATCGTTGCAAAAAGATATTCCTTCAGATGCGCCTCCCTTATTCCTTGCCGCCGCAACAGACGATCAGCTTGGATTAAATACTAATTCCGTAGACCTTTATTCTAAATGGACAAATGCAAAACATTCTGCAGAATTACACCTGTATGCCGAAGGTGGTCATGGTTTTGGTATGCGCAAGCAGGGTTTACCAAGTGATACCTGGATAGATCGTTTTTCTGAATGGCTGCAACAACAAGGGTTTATAAAAAAAATTTAAAATTCAGATTCTAAATAACCGTTCTGAAGAAAAATTATTGATTAATTCTTCCACTTGCAAGCAGCTGTTATTTGAAGAAACAATTGAACCTTATCAAATAAAATGATGTAATTTGAAATAAATATTATCACTCAAATCCTCCTTAATGAACAACAATTTGAAAACTGTAATCATCACAGGAGGCAATACAGGTCTTGGTTTCGCTTGCGCGAGCCATATTCTTCAAAGAGAAAAAGGCTGGCATGTAGTTATTGCTTGTCGCAACGAGGAAAAAGCGAAGAAGGCTGTTGAGAAAATAATAACAAAAACAGGCAATCAAAATATAAGTTTTCAAAAACTCGATCTGGTTTCTTTTCAATCTGTTCATGATTTTGTAGATTCTTTCATAAAATCTGACACCCCTCCCCTACACGGTATTATTTGTAATGCCGGCGTTTCTCTAGGGGATAAAATCACGACAACAGCAAATGGAATTGAAACTACATTCCAGGTTAATTGCCTCGGGCATTTTTTGCTCGTTAGGCTTTTGCTTCCTTATCTACAAACAAATAGTCGCATATTGTTTGTAAGTAGTGAATTGCACAGAAATGACGGACCTATGAAATCCTTTAGACCTGACTTTAAAAGTGCGGAGGAAATGGCTTATCCGGCAAAACAGGTAAATCCGGTAAAGAATTCAGGCGGCCAGCGTTACGCTGCAACCAAACTTTGTTTGTTGTTTTACACTTATGAATTAGCAAGAAGAATTGCATTGGAAGAAAATTGCAAGATTACGGTAAACGCGTTCAATCCCGGATTAATGCCTGATACCAGTTTGGGAGGTTTGAATACAAAACTGCTAAGAAAATATTTTCTAAAATATATCCTTCCCTTTTTTGCCAAAGGAGCCGTGAGCACTCCCGAAATATCAGGTGATATTTTAGCTGATCTTTTAACGGATGAAAAATACAAAAACATTACGGGTCAATATTTTGACAGGGATAGAATTATTCCGTCATCCGAAGAATCATTCGATACAAAAAAGTGGCTGGAAATATGGAATTTCAGTGAAGAAATAGTTGGTCTAAAACCGAATGAGGGATTTTTATCCCAGCGGGCTTTTCCAATTTGAGACTACTGAACCGAAAGAACTTTAGGGAAAACCCCGATGAGTTGTAATGAAAGAAATTAAGCATCCAAAAAATAATTCTGCTCATTCCTTTGAATTGCAAGCGGACATCTAGAAGTTCCTTTTCTATGTATCAGAATGATTTATGATTTCAGACAATATTTGAGAGTATAAAACTTAAAGAAATAAATTTATATAAAATTCTTACGCTTCGGGGTTTCCGGCATAATTATTATAAATTCCATATTATAAAAACGAAAAACCCGGTTGGGACAAAACCGTCAAAATCCTGGAAGAAGGAAAATATAATTACTTCGTATTGTTTCTCTTTCCTGCAAATTCCCAAAAATCATTTACCTATTTTTGCCGGATTGCTAATTAAAAAATAATCGAAATGGTACTTTCCTCTCTCCTAACGAGATTTAGTGAACCGGAAACTTTAAAAATGGCCAAACTCGGCCGTGAAC
>JBDTEF010000317.1:0-4256 GCA_039922615.1 Ginsengibacter sp. | reverse complement strand
AAAATATTTCAGAAAAAAAAATAATTTTGGCTATTTCTCCGGATAAAGATGTAGATGGATTTCATCCTAACAATGTTGGTAAAATGGTCCTTGGACTGCCTGCATTTATTTCAGCAACACCCCTGGGCATTCTACTGATGTTACAACATTATCAAATCAATGCATCCGGTAAACAGGTAGTAGTTATTGGCAGAAGTAATAATGTGGGCACGCCTTTAAGCATTTTATTAAGCAGGAATAATTTTTTTGGAAATGCAACTGTAACCCTGTGCCACTCACGTACAAAAGACCTGGCCTCTATTTGCCGCAAGGCTGATATAGTCATTGCAGCCATCGGAAAACCGAAATTTGTAACAGCAGATATGGTGAAAGAAGGTGTAGTTGTAATTGATGTGGGGATCAACCGCATAGTAGATCCTACCAAAAAAAGCGGGTATGCATTGACCGGTGATGTAGATTTTGAAAACGTAGCGCCAAAATGCAGTTATATAACGCCAGTACCAGGAGGTGTTGGTTTAATGACAATTGCTGCATTATTGCAAAATACCTATGATGCATGTGTGCTTCATCAAACAGATTACAAGGAAACAGCCTAAAAAAAATGAATCGACATTTGGAAACAATTAATCATCAATCCACCGCAGCATCTTCAATTTCTGAAAAGAAAAAAGTATTACCTGTGATGGAATCATTCTATACCATACAGGGAGAAGGTTTTCACCAGGGAAGAGCAGCCTATTTTATCAGGCTTGCAGGCTGTGATGTAGGCTGTGTATGGTGTGATGTGAAAGAGAGTTGGGATGAATCAATTCATCCTTTGCAAGCAATAAATAATATTGTCGGGGAAGCAAAAAACTATCCGGGAAGATTGGCTGTTATTACCGGTGGAGAGCCAACTATTCACAATTTGGAATTATTAACTACGACCCTCAGGACCGCAGGCTTTGAAACAAATATTGAAACCTCCGGATCGAGTCCGCTTACCGGCGATTGGGACTGGATATGCCTTTCGCCCAAAAAGTTTAAAGCGCCATTACCGGAAATCCTTCCCTTGGCAGATGAAATTAAAATGATCATTTTCAATAAATCTGATTTTGCCTGGGCAGAAAAATATGCCGCCCTGGTCTCTCCAAACTGCAAATTATACCTGCAACCTGAATGGGGTAAAGCTGCTATAGTGACGCCAATGATCGTGGATTATGTAAAACAACACCCCAAATGGCAAATTGGTTTGCAGGTTCATAAATATATGGATGTGCCGTAGAGGGAAGAAGGTTATAGGTATTAGGTTGTAGGTATTCTTATGATTTGAAAATTGATAATTGATAATTGAAAAACCTGATACCTGACACATGATACATGATACCTCATTATTAAGAATTCATTCGCAATTTTAGTATCATTCTTACTTGCAGCTACCAATAATTCGTTCTAATTTTAGCCAAATACTGAATATGCAAAAAGTGTCGTTGGTTTTCTTATTTTTATTTTTCTGTTTAAAGGGAAAATCACAATGGTACGATCCACAAAAAGTGGATCATAATGCCACCACTATTTTGAACCTTGCTATTAATAAAGCGCAAAGTGGTGAACTTTCTACTGGCATTAAAATGATCAATGAGGCGTTGAAAACTGAACCCAAATTTGTGGATGCTTACCTTTCATTGGCAGGCATGTATGCAGAGATGAAAGATTATTCATCTTCCATTATTAATTTTGAAAAATCCTTCAATCTTGATTCAGTTTATACCAATTTTTATTTGCTTCCTTATTCCATTTCCCTTGCCGGCGATGGCAGATTCAATGATGCCTTAAATGCTGTCAATTCGTTTTTGAAAAATCCAAAAATCAATGAGCGTAGTACAAAAGCGGGAGAATTTAGAAAACGAACGTATGAATTTGCGATTGATTATCAAAAAATGTATCCGCAAAAAGGCTATGTTTTTAATCCTGTCAATCTCGGAGATAGTGTAAATACGCAACATCTTGAATACTTCCCTTCTCTGACTATTGATAGCAAAAAACTAATTTTCACAAAAAGAATTGGTATAAACGAAGACTTTTATGAAAGCGATTTCATCAATGGCAAATGGAGTAAATCTGTGCCGCTTCCGGGAAATATTAATTCTCCCACCTTTAATGAAGGTGCTCAGAATATTTCGCAAGATGGTAAGTGGCTTATTTTTACAGGATGTAATTATCCCGGGGGTTTAGGTAGTTGTGATCTTTACATTTCTTATCTCACAAAACAAGGATGGAGCGAGCCACAAAACATGGGCCGTACCATCAACACAGAATTCTGGGAATCGACGCCTTCTTTGTCACCGGATAAAAAAGATTTATATTTTAGCAGTAATGCTCCGGGAGGCTTTGGCGGCAAAGACATTTGGGTATCCCATAGAAATGAAAGTGGCAATTGGCAAACACCTGTAAATCTTGGCCCCGACATCAATACTGCGGGAGATGAAAGCACACCATTCATGCATGCGGATAACGAAACGCTTTATTTCAATAGTAACGGACATCCCGGTTACAGTGATAAGCCAGACCTCTTCATGACAAAAAAATTACCTGATGGAAATTGGAGTAAACCAGAGAATCTGGGATACCCGATCAATACGATTGATGATGAAGGCTCATTGATAGTAAGTGCAGATGGAAAAACAGCTTATTATTCAAGCGATAGAAACGATACCAGGGGCGGATTAGACATTTATACTTTCACGTTACCTGCACGTTTACAACCATTAAAAACGTTGTGGGTAAAAGGAAAAGTTTTTGACAAAAAAACGAATGTGGGTTTACCATCTACAGTGGAATTAACCGATGTAAAAACGAGAAAAGTAGTAAGCAAATTGCAGACAGATGAAGAAGGCAATTACCTGGTAACGCTACCCGTCGGAAAAGATTATGCGTTCAATGTACTTCGCAAAGGATATTTATTTTTTTCGGAAAATTATAATATTTCGGAAACAACTACAGATTCTGATTTTATCGCAAATATTCCGCTACAACCCATAGAGGTCAATGCTTCTATCGTTTTAAAAAATGTATTCTTTGACTCCAAATCAACTGTTTTAAAACCCGAATCAATTGCTGAATTAGACAATATTGTTCGCCTGTTGAATGAAAATCCCACAACAAATATTCTTATCAGCGGATATACGGATAATTTAGGAGCACCCCCGGATAATCTGAAACTTTCTACCGGACGCGCCCTGTCTGTGGTAAACTATTTACTATCAAAAAAAATAGATAAAACCAGGCTTTCAAATAAAGGATTTGGAGAAGCTAAACCAATTGGAGATAATACAACTGAAGCAGGCAAAGCTTTAAATAGAAGGACTGAATTGAGTGTGGTGGGGAGGTAGTAGTTTCGAGGTATTAGGTTTCAGGTTGTAAATGCCTAAATAACGTTGACCGTTTTCAGGTTTGAGTTTCAAAATCCTGGATTTACTTTTAGAAATCAAGCGGCTACTGCCTAAAGCCTACTGCCTTCAGCATTAAGCATGTATATTTATAATTCGAATTTTAATGCATG
The DNA here is from genome assembly GCA_039922615.1 of Ginsengibacter sp. Lineage (GTDB taxonomy): Bacteria > Bacteroidota > Bacteroidia > Chitinophagales > Chitinophagaceae > Ginsengibacter. Next base: position 715 of record JBDTEF010000317.1, on the reverse strand, counting down.
AAGAACGAATTACTTTACCAGATTGCACTCACGCTCATCCCCAATATTGGTGATGTAAATGCAAAGGCATTGATAAATCATTTTGGAAGTGCAGGCGCCATATTTTCTGCATCAAGAAAGGAATTGGAATCCATAGAAGGCCTGGGGTTTATCAGGGTAAATTCGATTAAAAATTTTACTGATTTTTCTGTAGCAGAAGAAGAAATTACTTTTATTGAAAAGTACAACATTCATCCTCTTTTTATTACAGATAAAAAATATCCGCAAAGATTGTTGAATTGCTACGATAGCCCGCCACTACTATATTATAAAGGAAATGCAGACCTCAATTCTTCGAAAATCATCGCTATTGTTGGCACCCGGAATAATGATGAATATGGAAAAGCAATTTGTGAAAAATTGTTAGAGGGAATCATCAATGAAGATATACTTATTGTGAGTGGATTGGCTTTTGGAATCGACAGTATTGCCCACCGGGCAGCTTTAAAAAATAACCTGAAAACAGTTGGCGTTTTAGCGCATGGATTAGATAGAGTTTATCCGTCCCAAAATGTTTCTTTAGCCAAACAAATGATTGATGCCGGTGGGCTTATTACTGATTTCAGAAGCAAAACGATTCCTGACAGGCAGAATTTTCCTGCAAGAAATAGAATTGCTGCAGGAATAAGTGATTGTGTGGTAGTCATTGAAAGTGGCATTAAGGGAGGTTCATTAA
>JBDTEF010000316.1:0-3890 GCA_039922615.1 Ginsengibacter sp. | reverse complement strand
CATCTAACGGCAAACCTTCCCTGATATTGGCTCGTATGCAATCCAGGCCGGGAATTTCAAAATATTCAGGGAAAAGATCCAGCGGAATGGGAATAGCACCGGCCTCCATTAAAATGCGGGAAGTAATGCCATTACCTGCGGGAAAATCGACTACTGTTTTTCCTTTGAACTTCTCCGTGTTACCGGTGATAAATCGCTTCACATAAAATTTTATGCTCTTCGGATTATCCTCATAATTCACCTTCGTTTTGGTAGCCATTTTCTGTTATTTCTGTTTAAACTATTCTTTAATTAATTAAGCATGTCGACCATTTTGTTGAGCTGATTTAGTGCAGTATTATTTAATTCCTCAACCTTAGTAAAGAACCATCGATCATTCTTTAAAAAACCTTTTACTTTATTTTTAAAAACAGGACAAGTTAATAAGGTAGTTATTCCCTTTACATATGATAATAAGGTTGAGGTCACTTGCAACTGTTAATTGATTCTTCATTTTTAATATAAACTAAGACCTTAAACGCTCATCATCAGCTTTTACGAGGGCATTCAGTATCCACTTTGGTGGCACTTCCTGTATGCAATGACATTGATTCTCTTTTTTCCGACAATCATTACACTCTTTATTCAAAACAAAATATTGGGCATGTTTTCCAACCGGCGCCCACCTTCCCGGGTGAATAGGACGCATTGGTGCATAAATGCCGAAAGCATACTTACCCAAAGCAGCCGCAATATGCAAAGGTCCGGTACTGTTAGCAACTAATCCATCACATTCATTGATAAATGAAATAAACTGGTCTAGTTCCATTTCCCCGGAAATATCAACCACGTTTTTCGCTTGCGTTTCTAACAAAGGTTGCAATAAGACACGCTCTTTTTGTGTACCTGAAACAAAAATCTGGAATTTGTCTTTGTCAAGCATTTCTATCAATTCAGCAAAATTGTCAAGTCCCCACTCACGTGCACTTCCCTGTGATTTTGGATGAAGAATCAAGTTGAATTTTGTTGGCGATAATAACGCTGAAAATTCCGGTTTTAGCGCAACAATATTTACCAAACCTATCATACCTGCAATTTCCTTAAGGGAAAATATTTTATCAATTCCAAAAGGATTGAGCAATTGTAAATTCAGTTGAGCTTCGTGTAGATCGGAATTCTTTCTGCTAAGCTTTACCAGTTTATTGCAAGTAAAAAAATGATAAAGCCGGTTCGTCGTTCCGATGCGGAGTGGAATTTTTAGCTTGAGTGCTCTTTTTGCTATTGCTGATACAGGGAATACATGTAAAATAGCAGCAGGCTTTTCACCATTTACCAGGATCTCACTATTCATAAATTCATTTTCATCAATAAAAAGATCCACATTTTCGCAAGCTTCTATGACAGGTTTTGTGTATTGTTTTCCTAAAAAAGCAATGATTATTCCAGGGAATTTTTCTTTAAGCGCTTTTGCAACAGGAAGTGTGAGCACCACATCACCAATGCTGTCCGTACGACTAATGATTATATTCCCGGGTTGATCCATAGTTCTATCTTACTCAATAATGGTGATGAATCCGGGAAGGCACCTATTTTTATCTACACCGGATCATCAAATATCAAAAAATAAAAGGAAGGTTTTCTAAAAGTAAATTTGTAAAATGATTCCTTTATTTGCAATTTATCTTAAAGCTGTTGATATCACTTATTTTTAAATAAAAAAAAATGAAATTATCTGTTGCACTCATCACCTTAAATGAGGAACAAAATTTACAACGTACGCTGGAAAGTGTTCGTGCTGTAGCAGACGAGATCATCGTAGTAGACAGTGGCTCTACAGATAAAACAATTGAAATAGCACATGAATACAATGCAAAAACCTTCTTCCAAAGCTGGCCGGGATATGGTAAACAGAAAAATTTTGCATTGGCACAATGTTCCGGCGATTGGATATTATTGATAGATGCCGATGAAGAATTGTCAAAAGAATTATCGGCTAAAATTCACTGGATCATCAATAACGAAAAAGAAAAAAAAGTATTCAGCATTAACAGGTCTTCCATTTGTTTTGGAAAGGAATTAAAATATGGCGGCTGGAGTAATCAATATGCAGTGCGGCTTTGGCAAAAAGGAAAGGTGCAGGTAAACGAAAACCTGGTGCATGAGAATTACATTACCTCTGAGAAAATTTACAAGATCAGTGAGAAAATTTATCACCATACTTATCATACGCTGCAGGATTATTTTGTAAGATTCAATACCTACACCACGCTTGGCGCTCAGGAATATTATAAAAGAGGAAAAAAAGTTTCTTTTCTAAAAATCGTACTCAACCCAACGTATAAATTTATCAGAATGTATATCATCAGGGGCGGTTTCCTGGACGGAGTTGAAGGCTTTATGATTGCGCGTGCAAGCGCATTGTATTCGATGACAAAGTATTTTAAATTAAGAGAAATGTATAGAAATGGTTCTTATAATTCGTCGAAATAACTGAGGTTGGTTTGGCTTTTGTCGCAAAAAATAAATAATATCCATGAGCAATAAATTGCCATTTTACCTGATGACTTTTGGGGCAATAATTTTTATTGTATTCCTTACAATTAATAATAAAATTAATACTGCCACCACGTTTTCTTTTAGTGTAGCAGGTTTTCAGCATGACACAGTAATTCCACGGAAATCTTTTAAACATGAAAATTTACGCACTTACAAATATTTGAGTGAAAGACTTAAACCAATTAAAGAAAACTTCAAAAGAATTAATTCAATTACTGAATGGACAGCAATCAAAACCAAAGATATTTCGAATTCAGGCGAAGGCGGTGAAATGAAATTTTATTATTTAAACGGGCAATTAGAAAAAATTATAAGCCGAAATTTTGGAGAAACTTTTCAACAAATAAATGAATATTATTTGGTAAAAAAACAACTATCATTTGCGTTTGAAAAAAACTACAAATATAACAGGCCAATCTATTACGACTCTGCGACAATGAAGGCAGAAAATGATACGGAAGCCTTTAACTTTGAGAAATCCGACATTGCTGAATGCCGAAGTTATTTGGTGAATGGAGAATTGATTCATCAATTAAAAAACAAAGACTACAAATTGTCTTCCGCTAAAGACTATTTATTAACTGAACAAAAAAGAATAAAAGAAGATTTTGAAAAACTGATTAAACTTAACCTGACAAAATAGAATGAAACCCTTACTACAAAATGATCCTGCTAAAAATAGTCAGCGCTTTCGCACGTTGGCAAGGAACATTTCATTGGTAGAAAATGAAGTGGGTGGTTACGAAAAAATATTGTTTGAACTTCCTGTTGCTTCGTCAAAAATAGTTGGTATTACCGGTGCGCCGGGAGCCGGCAAAAGTTCGCTTACAGATGCTTTGATTGGAAAAATAATCGGAGATGATAAGTCTGTGGCAGTCATATGCATTGATCCCTCTTCCCCATTCAACAAAGGTGCCCTGCTTGGTGACAGGATCAGGATGAGCGATTGGTACAATCATCCAAATGTATTTATCAGGTCGCTGGCGAGTCGCGGTGCATTGGGTGGTCTTCATCCAAAAACAATAGAGATTTCAGATCTCATGCGGAGCAGTGGTTTTGATTATGTAATTATAGAAACGGTCGGCGTAGGCCAGAGTGAAATAGATATTGCAGGCCTTGCAGATATCACAATTGTGATGCTGGTACCTGAAGGTGGCGATGTGGTACAAACCATGAAAGCCGGTTTGATGGAAGTAGCAGATATTTTTGTCATCAACAAAGCGGACAGGCCTGGAGCAGATACTTTTTATACTAACCTTAGGAAAATACTTGGCCCTGTCTTCAATAAAACAACCAAAAAAATTCCGGTCTTAAAAACAATTGCTTCAACAGGTGTCGGTATTTCCTCATTGTAT
>JBDTEF010000315.1:0-3428 GCA_039922615.1 Ginsengibacter sp. | reverse complement strand
CTTAACAGGCGAAATGTGGTGATTGCATGCCAAAAAAAATATTGGCAAAAACAGTAGAAAAGTTTTTCTCATTGAATTAGTTAATAATTTCTTATTGATTAAAACCAAAAAGAATTTCGTGAAACCTATCTTTTTAAAATCCGTTGTCCAGGTAAATATTGAATACTGGTCATTATTAAATTTGCCTGTTATTTCCGGCCCTCAAATATGCTAACTGGTATGCTGCCTTATAAATCCGTTTTTTGCTGCAAGGGTTACCACTAACAGCTATATTTAAAATGATAAAAGGATGATCAAAAAAAAATTGTCCATTTATTTGTTCTTTGACAAATTGAAATATGCGTTATGTACTAATAAAAAATCAATTTTTCACGCGATCCTCTGTTTTAAAACAGTTCCATCCGTCTGGCATTTAAGAGAAATTATTTACCAGATAAACGTACCTACACTACCACCGGTCAAAGAAGTTGTTACCCATTTACCTTTGTACCGTATGTTAAACGAAGTACTGGTGCCATCATTTTCTACAATTAAAACTTTTTTCCCCGCCGGAGTTACAAAAGCGACGCTTTGTAAATCGCCGGCATTGTTACTTCCTATACGAACAGACCCGGGTGGAACAAATTTAGAAGCATGGCCAATAATGTAATAACCTACATTTCGGGTTACACCTGTAGCGATCGTTACGGCTCCTTTGCATGTGCTGCAACCACCCGCAGTATGTGGGCCATACGAAGCATCAGTCGCAAGATTCCATAAGAGCGTATTAAGGCTCCAGTTACGCATAGATCCTATTAAAACATTTTTTACATGCCATTTTAAATCACCACCAAATTCCGCAGTTGAAGCAGTATATTGTTCTGTGAAATAAACCTGTTTGTCAGGAAAGGCATTGTGCACTGTCGTTAAAGCGGTGATATTACCACCATATAAATGAAATGCAGAGCCATTTACAAAAGGCCTTGCACCTGCATCGCTTAACACACTAATTGGAAAATCCGGCCGGTCGCAATTATGGTCATAAGCAACAATTTTTGTCTGAATACCCGCCGCATTAAAAGCAGGCCCTAAATTATTTTTTATAAAATCTGCCTGCTGGTTTGCATTCATCAACATGCTAGGATTATTACCGCCATAAAGAGGTTCATTTTGAGTGGTGATGGCATCAATAGTAATACCTTCAGCTTTCATTTGCTGGATATATTTCACGAAGTATTGCGCATACACTTTATAATATTCCGGTAATAAACTGCCACCGATAAAATTCTTATTGTCCTTCATCCAAACGGGAGGCGACCAGGGAGAACCCATTATTTTTATGGTTGGATTTACTGCAAGGATTTCCTTCAGAACCGGTATAACATCATTTTGATCCTTTGCCAGACTAAATTTATCAAGGGAAATATCCGTTTCACCTGAAAGCAGATCGTCGTAAGTAAAAGGTGCCGCATCCATATCTGAGGCGCCAATACTTACACGCAAATAACTGATGCCGATTCCATTGGCATCAATACCAAATAGTTCTTTAATTAAATTATTTCTGTCAGTCGCACTCATACTATTGATTACATAGGCGCTCCCACCTGTAAGTGAGAATCCGAAACCATCAACGGTCTGAAAAATCTGTGTGCTATCCACATCAATAAATGCATTGTTGTTGGCCACTTTTCCCAAAGTAAGAATAACATTCTGCTTCTGTAATAATACAGTTTGATCGCCTTTCGTTAACCAAAAATCCATATCATTGGTTCCTGTGACAACAGGTGGTATTACAGGAGATGGCGGTGTTGGCGCCGGACTTTGGGTATTCTTGCTACAATTTGAAAAGAGTAAAATTGAAGCAAACAAAGCCAATATATAATTCATTTTCCCAGGCATTATTTTAATTTAAAACAATTATTGAATACAATTATTCATTTAAAATAAAAATTTATTGAAACACTCTCACATAATCTACAAACATCCTTTGTGGAAAGTTAGTAGTTCCATCAGGCGCACCAGGCCAATCTCCACCAACCGCTACATTGAATATAAAAAAGAAATCATTATTAAATGGATAGTTATCTGTGCCGGCAGATGCTTTTGTCATTGTGTAAAAAGGCTTATCATCTACCAGCCAGGTAATGGAATCCTGGGCCCACAATATGCTGAAAACATGAAATTTTTGCGAAAAGTCTTCAGAGGATAATGAGTAACCTCCGCCACGCGAATCATGTACACCAGCTGAACTGGCGAAGTGCCCCGTACCCTGTACTTTTTTGGGATCCAGTCCTACCAATTCCATAATGTCTATCTCCCCGCATTTTGGCCATGGCATAGATGAAATATTAGAACCAAGCATCCACAAAGCAGGCCACATACCTTTGGTGACAGGCAGCTTCGCACGGATATCTATTCTGCCGAATTTAAATGATTTTTTATTTTGTGTAGTCATCCGGGTGGAGGAGTAATTAAAATTACCGATGGTTTCTTTCCTGGCCTCAATAATCAAATTACCGTTCGATAAAAAAACATTTTTGCCGCTATTGGTATAATATTCCAGTTCATTATTCCCCCAACCATTGCCGCCATTTCCTATTTCAAAATTCCAGGCATTCATATCGGGAGCATTTTCTGAAAATTCATCACTCCATGTCAATGACATTCCAGGGTAGGATGTTGGTGTAGCATAGCCAGTATTATCTGTGGTTAGGTTAGTTCCGTCTTCTGTGATAATAGTACCTTTCGCACTGCTGGATCCTAATGTGCAATTTTTCGGATTACTCAACTGGACTTTAAATTCAGGATTTGCCTGTCGTGTGTTAGTAGGATCACCTTTAATCATAACAATTAGCTCACCTAACGCTTTACCAGCATCGATAGTTACTGTTCCTGAAGCTGCTACATAATCCTTCGAAGCCAGGGCAGTTCCATCTGTAAGCACATAATTTACTGATACAGGAACGGTGGTTATTTTAGTTAATGTAAGCTGAAACTGCATAGCGGTGGCTGATACTCCCCTGGTTTGAGAACCGTTTTCAATTTTCAGTGTAGGAATGACAATATCCTGGCTTCCTCCACCTTTTGTACAGGAAAGACCGATAAGCAAAAAACTACCTATCAAAAAAAAACGAAAAAATTTTAATTTAACCATTTAATACTTTTTAATTCTTACAATTTTATTGATTAATTTACGGTGAATTTTTTATTTTATTTCTATATATAAAAAAACTTTTTTATTCATTAAGAAATAATTCAAACTCTCTAACCTTGTCTTTAAAAGCCTGACAAAACAAACTTTTTTATTCTGCCTTCAGCGTCATATACCAGGCATTCGCAGTTTCAGTACCACGAACTCTCAATGTGAGAAGAGTAGATGAAATTGAAAGAATTTCATATTCTTTTTGGACGGCACCGTAACCAATAAAAGTAGTATTTCCTGAAAGAAG
>JBDTEF010000314.1:0-8190 GCA_039922615.1 Ginsengibacter sp. | reverse complement strand
AGAACATTGCCATTCCTGGTGGTCATTTGTGTCATCGTCATTTCAATCAAACGAAAAAAAATCAAGGCTGTTGAAGTAGATATTCGAAGACCCTTTTCCTGGAAATTTTATTTTTATTGGGTGATTGGATTCCTTGCATATGCCTTGCTCATTGAATTTGCACTTTACTCATTTCATATCCTGGAAGTGAGTCAGTGGGATCATCCCTTTTCCTCTTCAATCATCCTTGTTTTTGGAGCAGTCATTCTTGCTCCCGTCGCAGAAGAATTACTATTCCGCGGTCTCATTTTAAATGTTTTAATTAAAAAAAAGATAAGCATTCATTGGTCAATTATCATACAGGCATTCTTCTTTGTACTTCTCCATAATTTCACCTACGAAAACACCGTGTCCTCGAATATAGGAATCGTACAAAGTTTTATAGATGGCATTTTGTATGGATATGCAAGAATGTATACCAAGTCAATTTACACGCCCATCAGCATGCATATTTCGGGAAATGCAATTGCCATCCTGGAAAGATTTATACTATAGTTGACAACAATTCCAGGTTAAATTTAAAAATGAAAATTTGTAGGAAACCATTGCAAGATTATCAAAGCATATTCCATAAAGGATAAGATGATCAATTATCAATGCTGAATTTTTCTATTATCAATTTTACAATATCCACTAGCCATTATCCTCCCAATACTTATCGGAACAATTATCTATTATGAATTATCCATTGTCCAATATCTTTAACTTTGAACCATGCTCTCTACCAGTCATATTGTATTTATTGAAGTAGCCAAAGAGCTAAGTTTTTCAAAAGCAGCTCAAACGCTTTTTATCAGTCAGCCTGCGATCAGCAATCACATAAAAATGCTTGAAAGTCAATACCAGAATGCATTGTTCAATAGAAAAGGCAATACAATTTCACTTACACCTGCAGGAGAAATATTGTACAATCATTTAGAGGAGGCCTCAAAGATTCAACGACAGATTGAATTTGAATTGAGCACATTGGAAAACAGTGCAAATGCAAAAGGGCGATTAAAAATCGGCGCGAGCACGACAGTAGCATTATACATCATTCCCAAAATTTTATCTGCCTTTCATCAACAGCATCCCAGCCTTGACATTCAACTGGTGAACAGGAATGCAGAAAACATAACCAATGCATTACTCCAAAATGAAATTGATATTGGCATAGTAGAAGTTTTTCAAAAAAGAACAACTATTTCCTACACCGATTTTATGACAGATGAAATTGTAGCAGTATGCGCAGCAACAAGCAAGATTGCAAAATCAAAAAATATTCACATCACCGACCTTACCAAATATCCTGTCGCGCTGCGTGAGTTTGGCTCGGGTACTTTATTAGCGCTGACGAATGCCCTTAAAAACCAGGAAATACATATTGAAGACCTGAATGTAAAAGTGAGGTTGGGTGGCACCGAAGCCTTAAAGAATTTTTTACTCGCAGATTATTGTATTGGATTTTTGCCCAAAAAATCCATCGTAAAGGAATTGGCGCATAAAGAGTTGGTCCAGCTCAATATTAAAGGATTAAAAGTGACGCGACATTTTTATTTTATTCAGCGGAAAGGATCCGAAGAGTTTGGCTTAACAAGGCAATTTATGAGATTCGCACTTAAATTAATATAATCAAAGGTTATAGGTTATAAGGCATTACTATGCATAAATATTATAAAGCCAATTTACCTTTAATCAATGAAAATTGAAAATAACACCCAATCATTATTGATACATCTTGAATGTCCGGATTGTGGTAAAATATATGACCACCGCATTCCCCAGACTTTTGCAACCTGCTGTAATCAACCTTTAATTGCAAAATATGATTTGGCAAAAGCTCCACCAAAGTCAATTTTAAAAGATAGGCCGTTCAATATGTGGCGCTATAAAGAGTTTCTTCCTGTTCTAAAAAATGAAAATATCGTTTCCATAAATGAAGGTTTTACGCCTATTCTTAAAATAGGAAAATCCGCTTCATTTCAAGGGTTTACGGAAGTGTTTATCAAGGACGAAGCAATGAATCCCACAGGATCCTTTAAAGCAAGAGGACAAAGTGCCGCTATTTCAAAGGCGGTAGAATTAGGCGTTACAAATTGTATAATACCTACGGCAGGAAATGCAGGTGGTGCGATGAGTGCATATTGTGCCAAAGCAGGGATCAAAGCAACGGTAGTAATGCCATCGATTACGCCGAAAATATTTATGACTGAATGCAATTTATTTGGTGCGGAAGTCATACTGATGGATGGTTTGATCAATGTGTGCGGCGCAAAAGTGAGAGAAATTAAAAAGACATCGGAAGCTTTCGATGTTTCTACCATGAAAGAACCATACAGGCTGGAAGGGAAGAAAACAATGGGATATGAAATTGCTGAACAATTTGATTGGAAATTGCCGGATGTAATTATTTATCCTGCAGGTGGAGGTACTGGCTTAATCGGAATATGGAAAGCCTTTAAGGAAATGAAAGAAATGGGTTGGATAGAAGGTCCCTTACCTAAAATGATTGCTGTACAATCAGCCAATTGCCAACCTGTAGTAAAAGCCTATGATGATCTTCATGATATTCCTAATGATTATGAAAAGGCAAAATCATCCTTCGCATTTGGCCTTGCTGTACCGCACTCATTTGGCCATGACCTGATGATGAAGGTAATGGAAGAATCAGACGGGATGGCGATTGCAGTGAGTGAGGAAGATATATTCCATGGCATCCGGGAACTGGCTCAGAATGAAGGTTTTCTTCTTTGCCCCGAAGGTGCCGCCACCTGGCAGGCAATGATACAAATGAAAAATGCAGGCTTGCTCAATGGCGAGGAAAAAATTCTTCTTTTAAATACAGGAACTGCGTATAAGTACATGGATGATATTCAAAGAAAACAACAATCTATCGTGAAAAGAGAAAAGGAATCAGAACTTGTTGCGTCATCAATGTATATGGCGAATGAATGATTCGAGATATCTGTGCCATTCTTGCCTGAAGTAAATTGAGCTTTAACTCAAATTCACCCTATTAAACTTTTTCTATTCCCGGCTAATTTTAAAAATTTAAAATGACCAAATGGAAACAGGCAGATCATTCAAACGTATTTTAAAGAAAAAAATTAAAATAAGTTATTAGTATTTACATCTTTATCGTAATATTGCAATATTAAATTAAATCAGAATGGGCGCAACAAAAACTACGCATTTTACAGATAGTCAAAACGAAATGGCCACGCTTGCAAAAGCATTGGGACACCCTGCAAGAATTGCCATTATTGAATATTTGTTGAGCGTTAATACATGTATTTGCGGTGATATTGTAAACGAATTACCGCTTGCCCAACCCACCGTTTCCCAACACTTAAAGGAATTAAAAAATGCCGGATTAATACAGGGAAATATTGAAGGAAATGCCATTTGTTATTGTGTCAACGAAACCACAATGCAGAAACTAAAAAGTTTCATTAATCACATCGCAGTTAAAACTTCAAAGAGAAATAATTGTTGTTAACTAATAAATCAAAAACAATGAACGAAAACGATCAAATCAAAGAAATGGTAAAGCAAAAATATAGCGGGATTGCTTTACAAGACCAACAAACAAATGCTACTTCTTGTTGTGGTAGCGGCAGTTGCAGTACAGAAGTATACAATATCATGAATGATGAATATGATCATTTAAAAGGCTACAATCCAGACGCTGATCTGAAATTAGGTTGTGGTTTACCAACGGAATTTGCTAAAATAAAACCGGGTGATACAGTGGTGGACCTGGGAAGTGGTGCAGGAAATGATTGCTTTGTTGCCAGACATGAGACAGGAGAATCCGGCAAAATTATTGGCATTGACTTTAGCGAAGCGATGATAGAAAAAGCCAGGAATAACGCAGAGAAATTAGGATATAATAACGTGGAATTCCGATCAGGCGATATTGAGAAAATACCCATGGCAGCAAATTTGGCGGATGTAGTGGTAAGCAACTGCGTAATGAATCTTGTACCTGACAAATCCAAAGCATTCGCCGAAGTTTTTCGCATCCTGAAAACAGGTGGACACTTTAGTATTTCTGACATCGTACTCACCGGTGAGTTACCTGAAAGAATTAAAAATGCTGCAGAGATGTATGCAGGTTGTGTAGCAAGTGCTATTAAAAAAGATGATTATTTAGAAATCATAAAAGAGGCAGGATTTAAAAATCTGACCATCCAGAAAGAGAAACCAATCATTATTCCAAATGATATTTTAAAAGATTACCTGGATGAAGAAGAAATTAAAATTTACAATTCCAATAAAAATATCATTTTTAGCATCACTGTTTATGGAGAAAAACAAGCTGCTTGTAGTGGTACGGATTGTTGTTAACCTAATATTTTTAAGGACAATACTACATATCAAATGAGCCTAAGATAATTAGTTACAACCAATCACCTTCCGGTCAAAAATAATAATCAATTTATAATTTTAAAATGACAGATGGGCAGCTATCTTCGATGATCAATTAAACCATTTACATGAAAGAATTTGCAGGTAAAAATGTTTTGATAACAGGCGGTGCATCAGGCATTGGAAAAATAATGTGTCGTTTATTTTTAGAACGCCATGCAAGAGTAATCATTTGGGATATAGATCAGCAAAAAATGAATGAAACAGTATCCGAGCTTTCTGCCAGCGGAAATATAGCAGGTTATACAGTTGATATCTCAAAATCATCCGACATCCGGGAAATGGCTACAAGAGTTAAGAAAGAGATAGGTGTTGTTGATGTACTCATCAACAACGCAGGCATTGTTGTTGGCAAATATTTTCACGAGCATTCAACCGTGGATATCTTAAAAACGATGGAGATTAACGCCAGCGCACCCATGCTGATATCCCGGGAATTCTTAGAAGACATGATAAACCAGGATGCGGGCCACATATGTAACATAGCCTCATCCGGTGGGCTTATTTCAAATCCAAAAATGTCCGTTTATGCTGCGAGTAAATGGTCATTGATTGGCTGGTCTGATAGTTTACGATTGGAAATGGAACAATTGAAGAAGAATGTAAAAATCACCACTATCTTACCCTATTATATCAACACAGGCATGTTTGATGGCGTGCAGTCTAAGATCAAAATCCTTGATCCTGAAATTGCGGCCCTTACCATTGTAAAAGCAATTGAGAAAAACAAAATAATGCTCACTATTCCGGGTTATATTTATAGAGTGACAAAATTGGGCCAGGCAATATTATCAACTAAAGCATTTGATTGGTTGGCAGGAAGTGTTTTTGGCATTTATAAAACAATGGAACATTTTACAGGTCGAAAAAATTAATTTATTTTCAAAAAACAGGTAATGACAGATACTACAGAAGAGGTGATCCTTGCGCACATCGCCGGGCAACGTATTTTCTTTTCTACTCAGCAAACAAAAGATATTGGTTTCAGGCTGGAGCAATTAAATAAACTGAAACAAATCATTATTAAAAATGAGGAGGAAATTCAGCAAGCCTTGTGGATGGATTTGCATAAATCACCCGAAGAAGCTTACCTGACAGAAATCAGTATTGTACTCGGCGAAATTGAGAATCATATTAAGCATTTGAAAAAATGGGCGGCACCCAAGAAAGTGTCCACACCTATTCATTTATTACCATCATCCAGTAAAATATTGTTTGAACCCCTGGGTTTGGCATTAATCGTTTCTCCGTGGAATTATCCATTCCAGTTAATCATTAATCCATTGATAGGATCTATATCAGCTGGGTGCTGCAGCATATTAAAACCTTCACCTGATACGCCAAATGTTGCACAATTAGTTGAGAAAATGATCAGTGAAAATTTTGATTCAAATTACATCTGTGTCGTGCAGGGTGGCAAAGAAACAAACACTATATTATTGGCCCAATCCTTCGATATTATATTTTTTACCGGCAGTCCAAAAGTGGGCAAAGTAGTGATGAAAGCTGCTGCAGAAAATCTAACGCCTGTTATCCTGGAGCTGGGCGGCAAAAGCCCTTGTATTGTAGATGCTGATGCAGATATTGATATTGCAGCGAAACGAATCACCTGGGGTAAATTAATCAATGCCGGACAGACTTGCATAGCTCCGGATTATCTTTTTGCACATGAATCAATTAAGGACGAGTTGCTATCTAAAATTGCAGCCAACATTCAATCTATGTATGGTGATAATTTAAAACAAAGCCGCTTTTATGGACGCATTATAAACGACAGTGCATTTGAAAGGCTGACTGGTTTGCTGAAGCAAGGTAAAATTCATACCGGTGGTAACGTTGATGCTGATGAGCGCTTTATATCACCTACTATTATTGATGAAGTAAAACCTGAATTTTTAATCATGCAGGGAGAAATATTTGGTCCTATTTTACCGGTAATGACTTTTAAAAAAATTGATGAAGCAATCGAATACATCAATCAAAATGAAAAACCGTTGGCTTTCTATTATTTTGGGAAGGATAAAAAAGCGAAAGAGGTCCTGGCAAAAACGACTTCCGGAGGAGCATGTGTAAACGATACTTTGTTACAAATTGGTAACCATCATTTGCCTTTTGGCGGTGTTGGAAATAGTGGAATGGGTAGTTATCATGGGAAAAGAAGTTTTTTGGCTTTCAGCCACAAGAGAGCAGTGTTCACATCACCTACATGGTTTGATCTATCAGCGAAATATATACCGTTTAAATACTTCAAATTAATTAAGAAATTTATTTAATAATTGCTGTAATTTTTCACCCGGCATTGGCAAAAAGTGTCATGGAATTGTTCTTTATTTGAAGAGCGCAGCATGTAAAGGGTTACTTATGTCTCATTAATAAACATACCAATATGAGAAGATTTATTTCGACACTTTTATGTTGTCTTGTCATCAGCATGGCCCTTGCACAAAAAGAAAGAATGATTACCACTTACGTATCTACTCAATATAATGCAACTCTTGCTGATTATACAAAAGGCAATAATCCATGGGGAATCGGCCTGGGTATTCTGGCATTTTTAAACAATAAATCAAAATTTAAACCGACGATCGAACTGACCTCGGACATTTATTTAGAAAGTGATAAAGTTTTATATTCAAACCCCGACGGGAGTTGGCCGAAAGATGGCAATGATGTTGGTTCAATGACCAATCTCTTTGCTGGTGCATCATTCAATTTTACAAAACATATGTATGTATCATTTATAGCCGGTCCGGGTTTCATTGGCAAACAAACTTTATTTGGATTAAAACCTTCCATTGGTTTTTATTTTCCAGGGACAGAGAGGTGGACTGCGAAATTATCTTACATCAATATTTTTAATAGAACTACAGGGACCAACAACGGAGATTTTAGTTCATTAAGTATTGCGCTGGGCGTAAAATTATTTTAAAACAATGGACATTATCTTCTTTCAATAATAAAAACGGAAGGCACTTGTCTTTGAATACCTTTAGACGATGGCTTATTAGTTATTTTTCCATTAATAAGCATGCATGAACTTCCACCACCATCAAGATTCATGGCTTCTGTGCAACCCAACTCTTTCATGATCAATGCCATCGCAGGGAGCGATAGTCCGGCAGCATCCTGACTTCTGCCTTCACATACAAAAATAATTATTTTATTTTTTGCTGTATAACCTATTGCTGTTCTCGGTTCCAGGTTATCCATTTGTTTTCCGCTAAATTTTCTTTCTTCATCGTTGGTAATTTTTACTTCCCCATTCTGCACTAAAACCGGTCCTCCGCCTATGGCAGTTTTCATAACCCATTTCTTGAAAACAGGATTACTTTTATAATTGTTTCCCGAAAGATTACCTGCATCATTTGATGTTATCTTATTGACGTAATTCAATGAAAGATTTATAACACTATCATGGATAACAGGCAAGGCTACCTGCGAAGCAAATAAAAATTGTTTTGTTGAATCGGAATAAATGTATGCCACATCTGCCTTTCGTTTTTTGGTAATGCCAATCGCACTAAAAAAAGGATGCAAATAGGTAAGGGTATCCTTTCCCTTCCCTGCGAAAGTCTGTTCGTTATAACTGACTATTTTTCCATTTTTGACAACAACATTCAAATTTTGATTGGTAGCAAAAGAAAAAAAAGAGCCATTTACAACCAGCAACGGAGATTTATTTTTTTCATAAAACTGGGTTGGTGTTAACCTCCTGTTTTTAGAAGTATCAACCGTAAAATT
>JBDTEF010000313.1:0-36116 GCA_039922615.1 Ginsengibacter sp. | reverse complement strand
GAATATTATGGTGCTTATTTAAATTTTTCCTGTTTTAATGAATATTCGACCATCACCTTGCATTGCCTTTCAAAATTTTTAAAGGAATTATTACCCATCATAAGAGAGTTGATCACAGAAGCAACCTTTCCTGCAAATGAACTTGAAATATATCAACAAAACAGGATACAAATGCTTTCTGTGAATTTGTTGAAGTGCGATTTTGTAGCAGACAGACTTATTGATGAGCATTTATATGGCGTCAATCATCCCTATGGAAAAAAAACAGGTAAAGAAGATATCCAGGCAATCAACAAGGAGGACTTGCTTCAGTTTTACCAGCAATATTATTTGAAGGCAAAGTGCTGCATTTTTTCAGCAGGAAAATTGCCGGCAGACTTTGAGGAATTAATAGATAAAAATTTTGGAGATCTTGATCTAAATGAGATGATGCCGACAATTACGCACGAAAGAATCGTGAGTACTCAAAAGAAACAAGCAGTAATCAACGATAAAAATGGCGTGCAAAGCGCTATCAGAATTGCCAGGCCTTTTCCAAACAGGCACCATCCTGATTTTCAGAAAGCAAACGTGTTAAATGTACTTTTCGGCGGTTATTTTGGTTCACGATTAATGGCCAATATCAGGGAAGAAAAAGGATATACTTATGGCATATCGAGCTATATTGAAAATCACATTGCATACAGTGCATGGATGATTAGCACAGAGGCTGGAAAAGAAGTGACCCAACCAACCATAGAAGAAGTATACAAAGAAATGAAAGACCTCAGAGAAAATATGGTAGATGAGGAAGAATTATTACTGGTAAAAAATTATATGATCGGGCTCAACCTCGGTTATATTGATGGACCTTTTCAAATAATAGCGCGATGGAAAAGTCTTATTTTACAAGGCCTTGATGAAACCTATTTTTACAATTCACTGCATACCATAAAGTCGATAAAGGCAGAAGAAATTCAATCCCTTGCCAATAAATATTTAGTTCCGGAAGATTTCTTTGAATTAGCAGTTATTTAATTTAGCTTCATGGCTTTAGAATATAATCATTCCCCATAAAAATAATTGCCATGAGCATTATCATACGTTTATTAATTACTGCAGCTGTCGCATACGGTTTGTCATTGATTTTAAGTCCGCATATAAGAATAGATGGATTTGGAACTGCTATACTATTCGTATTGTTGCTGGGTATTTTAAATGCGATCGTTAAACCTCTTTTGGTAATTCTTACCTTGCCTATCACCATACTTACACTTGGCCTGTTTCTATTAGTATTGAATGTATTGATGATCCTTTTGGCAGATTATTTAATGGACGGCATTCATATTGATGGATTCCTTTGGGCATTTATTTTTGGTCTTCTATTATCTGCACTTTCTTCTCTTCTTTCTGGCGGTGATAAGAGATAAGGATGAATAATGAAAGATGAATAAATTACGAATTACGAATAGACAAGGCTTTCAAATTGTTACTAGTATGTATTTAGTGGCTAACTGCAATTAAATATTTACCCGCATTGTTAAGAATCTAAGATATGGGTGTTAATGTTGTTCAGAAAGCCCTTTTTAAGAACCTCTGGTATTTGCTTTGCAGATATATGTGTAAAATTATATTTTTAACAGGTTTACAAAATTTTACAATTGCGTAAGTCAAAATAAACAATTTTATGAAAAAGATACTTGTATTACTTTTTGCTACTTCCCTTAGTTATGGAGTTTTTGCACAAACTCACTCAAAAATGGAAGAACACAAAATGAAGTCCGAAAAAATGGACACGATGCACAAAGATTATGTAATGATGAAAGACAACAAAATGATGGTTTGTAAAAATGGAGAAACCATGGCTATGGATAAAGATGTCATGCTAAAAAATGGCGCTACGGTAATGTCCGACGGGACTGTAAAGATGAAAGACGGAAAAACCATGAAAATGAAAAATGGCGAAGTGATGGATATGAAAGGTAAAGTAACGTGGATGAAACATGATAAGATGATGAAACATGATAAGATGATGAAAGACAAGCATTAAATTATTATAAAGAACAAAATAAACCATCAGTCAAAAGCTGGTGGTTTTTTGTTGAATGCAATTATTCATTCAATTACACAATAAATTGATTGGAACTTGTATAAAACAATAAAGGGAAATTTGATAAAGGGCAGGCATGAATGCACACATGACTTACATTGGTGGCTCGTTTCAACGGAATGCCGAAAATATTTTGATGTCCTAAAATAAAAATATTCAATTTATTGTACCACGGGCCACGATCTGGAAATTGATACTTTTGGTATTGCAGGTTATGATCTGAATTAGGGTTAAATATTTCATCAGATTCGTTTTAAATAATTTTAAGAAGTCAAAATAGAATACTTCATTAAATTTTACGATTAATAAATTGCTAATTATAACTACCTGCTTATCACTATGGGTTTCCACTTCTGACTCCTTGACTCCCTGACTTTCTGACTAACCACTTCTTAACTTCTAAACTTACCACTTCTTAACTTTTTAACTAACTCCTTCTTTTTGTAAAATGAAATCATGAAATTTGCGCCATGGAATTTAAAAGGAACGATCTCACTACCGAAACTTTAATCGCTTTATACAAAGATCTCTTGCTGCCAAGGATGATAGAAGAGAAGATGCTGATTCTTTTGCGGCAGGGTAAAGTATCAAAATGGTTTAGCGGTATTGGCCAGGAAGCCATATCTGTGGGAGCAACATTTGCATTACAGCCCGATGAATGGATCATGCCGTTACATAGAAACCTGGGTGTATTTACCACAAGACAAATGCCGCTGAATGAATTGATCCGTCAATGGCATGGTGATATAGATGGTTATAGCAAAGGACGGGAAAGAAGTTTTCATTTTGGAAACAAAGAGCATTATATCTGCGGAATGATCTCTCACCTTGGGCCCCAGCTCGCCGTGGCTGACGGTGCCGCACTGGCTTATAAATTAAAAAAAGAACCAAAAGTTTCCCTGGCATTTACCGGGGATGGTGGCACGAGCCAGGGAGAATTTCATGAAGCGCTGAATGTGGCAGCAGTGTGGGATTTGCCGGTTATTTTTATCATAGAAAATAACGGGTACGGTTTGAGTACGCCTGTGAATGAACAATATCGCTGTGAAAACCTGGTAGATAAAGCAAAAGGTTATGGAATGGAAGGCATCCGGATCGATGGAAATAATATTCTCACTGTATACGAAACAATAAAAGAGGTACGGGATTATTGTATTAAAAATCAAAAACCCTATTTAATTGAATGCATGACTTTTCGCATGCGTGGCCATGAAGAAGCCAGCGGCGTAAAATATGTACCGGAAAAATTGTTTGAAGAGTGGGCAGAAAAAGATCCTATCAAAAATTACCAGCAATTTTTATTGGATGAAAAAATTCTTACCAATGAAGAACAATCAGCGATTAAAAATGAATTAAAACATTATATAGAGGATGAAATTAAAAAAAGTCCGTTAGGGCCAAACCATATTGAGCATGGCATCCGGGATCCAAAACAGGTAACACAATCTCAGTTAGCAGACGTATATGCAGGAAAAATACCGGTCAACGTTTTACCGGATTTGTCTGTAAACGCCGGGGAAACCAGGCCTGCTATACGTTTCATAGATGCCATAAAGGAAGGATTGCACCAATCCTTGTTACAGCATAGTAATCTTGTATTGATGGGACAGGATATTGCAGAATATGGCGGCGCTTTTAAAATTACGGATGGTTTTGTGAAGGAGTTTGGAAAAGAAAGAATTAGAAACACGCCATTGTGTGAAAGTGCCATTGTAGGATCCGCTTTGGGATTGAGTTTGGAAGGCTTTAAAAGTGTGATGGAAATGCAGTTTGCCGATTTTGTTACCGTAGGGTTCAACCAAATCATTAATAACCTCGCCAAATTAAACTATCGTTGGGGGCAAAATGCAGATGTGGTGATAAGAATGCCTACAGGCGGAGGAATGGGTGCCGGACCTTTCCATAGTCAAAGCAATGAAGCCTGGTTTGTACACACTCCCGGATTAAAAGTAGTTTATCCTTCATCACCTGAAGATGCAAAAGGTTTATTGATTGCAGCCATAAATGATCCCAATCCGGTGATGTTTTTTGAACATAAATTATTATACAGAAGTATAAGCGGCGATGTTCCTGCTAATTATTATGAAACTAAAATAGGTGAAGCAAAGATTGTTCGTACAGGCATGGACGTTAGTATCATCACTTACGGTATGGGTGTGATATGGGCAAAAGAATATGCTGATGCAAATCCTGGTATTTCTATAGAAATTTTAGATCTAAGAACATTACTGCCATTGGATTACGAAGCCATCAGGAAAACCGTAAATAACACAGGAAAAGTATTGATTCTTCATGAGGATACTTTGACGGGTGGTATCGGCGGAGAAGTAGCTGCATGGATTGCAGAGAACTGTTTTGAAAATTTAGATGCGCCGGTAATGCGGTGTGCCTCTCTTGATACGCCGATTCCTTTTAATATTGAACTGGAAAAAAACTTCATGGCAAAATCAAGGCTGGATGATATGATTACGCATTTAGTGAACTTCTAAACACAATTTCGTAAGGAATTCTAATCAAAACTTTTGGAAAGTTTATGCAAACATTCCACATTTTCGCAAAACTATTTCTAACTTTCCAAAAGTTGACTATGATCAAAACTTAACTTTTGAAAAGTTTTATTCGAATATTTCGTAGTTATGCCAAACTGTTTTGAACTTTCCAAAAGTTGTACATTATCTAAGTAAACTGAATGAAACGCATTGACACCCATCCTTCCATCACAGCAATCAGAACAACCATCTTAGGCATTGGTGTGAGTTTGGTCTTAATATTTGTGAAAGGAATCGCAGGTCATTTGGGTCATTCTTATGCTTTAATTGCTGATGCCACAGAATCGGGAGCGGATATTTTAAGTTCAGGTCTACTTTGGATAGGATTGCGCATTGCATTAAAAGCACCCGATAAAGAACATCCTTATGGCCATGGAAAAGCAGAACCGCTGGCTGCCATTGCCGTTGCTTTTTTTTTAATTCTAGCCGCCGTTTGGATAAGTTATAACGCAATCCATTTTATAAATACGCCTCATGAACTGCCTAAAAGTTTCACGCTATGGGTATTGGTAGTTGTGATTGCAGTGAAAGAATATATGTTCCGCTACGTTATATCTATTGGTAACAAAATTAATAGCCAGGCAGTGAAAGCAGACGCTCAGCATCATCGCAGTGATGCCATTACTTCTGTAGCCGCTTTTATCGGTATTTCCATTGCCCTCATCGGAGGAAATGGTTATGAAGGTGCAGATGATTGGGCAGCCCTGATCGCATCAGCGCTCATCTTTTACAATGCAATTGTAATTCTCCGTCCGGCAATGGCAGAAATAATGGATGCCGCACCTTCTAATGAAATTGTGCAAAAAGTAAGAGATGTTTCCCGAACTGTTCCGGATGTAATTGATATAGAAAAATGTTACGTAAGAAAAACAGGTTTCGATTACATTGTAGATATTCACATAGAGGTGGATGGAAATAAAAGTGTAACGGAAGGGCACCAAATAGCACACGAGGTAAAAGATGCCATTCTTAAGAGTGATCTTCGGGTACTAAATGTCCTGGTACATGTTGAACCAAATGAAAGGAAACATTTGTAATTTTTCTTAAAAAGTTATTAGAAAAACACTTTCAATTTAAAAATTTAACGACACTATTATAATAAATTTTTATATTCTTTAAACCACCTCTTTTTTATACCCCAATAATCTTAAAGCATTAAACACTACGACCAGTGTGGATCCTTCATGGCCAATTACCGCAGGTCCGATTGTAGCATATCCCGTAATCGTAAGAGGAATTAAAATGACAACCATTCCAAGGCTTATCACCAGGTTTTGCTTAATAATATTTTTTGCTTTTTTGCTAAGACCTATGGCGAAAGGAAGATTGCTTAACTTATCCGCCATCAATGCAATGTCAGCTGTTTCAAGTGCTACATCTGATCCTGCAGCGCCCATTGCAATACCCACGGAACTCCTTGCCATAGCTGGCGCATCATTTACACCATCTCCCACCATAGCCACTTTCCCTTCCGAGGTGAGTTTTTCAATAGCGTCTACTTTTTGCTCCGGCATCAAACCTCCCAGGGCATCTGTGATCCCTATTTGCCCGGCAATATTTTCTGCTACTTTTTGATTATCACCTGTAAGCATGATCATTTTAGAAATACCCAATTTTTTTAAGCGGGCAAGTGTTTTTTTGGCATCTTCCCTTGGGATATCCATAATCGTTAGTATACCGATCAGTTGATCATTTTTACCAACAAGCATTGTCGTATTTCCAGCTTCTTCGTATTCGTCTATTACGGTATTTATTTTTGCTGAAATAATCGTGTTATTGTCCAGGAACAGTTGTTTATTCCCAATGTAGATGGTATTATCCTGGTATTTCGCTTTCACACCCCGTCCGGTGATCGCCTCTACATTTGTAGCATTGGAAACCTGTATATTTAATTTTTCCAAAGCACCTTTTACAATCGCACCAGCCAAAGGATGGTCGCTTAAATTTTCCACTGCAACGACAACAGACAATAGTTCTTCCATTGAAATATTATTAAGCGGATAAATGCCGGTAAGTTTTGGTTTTCCTTCTGTAAGTGTACCTGTTTTATCAAACGCAATGGCCTTTATCGACCCTAGTTCTTCCAGCGGCCTTCCACCTTTGATCAACACGCCGCCTCTTGCAGCTCTTGCTACGCCACTCAAAACTGCGCTCGGTGTTGAAATGGCCAGTGCACAAGGGCTTGCGGCTACTAACACCGCCATAGCTCTGTAAAAACTTTGTCCAAAAGTTTCATCTTTCACCAGGAAAACAAGCAATAACATGCCAACCAGGATAAGCACAGAAGGAACATAATATTTTTCTATCTTATCGGTAAAATTTTGCGTAGGTGATTTTTGTGTCTGTGCTTCATTAACCAGTTGAACCAACCTGGCAATCGTAGAGTCCGAGGATAATTTACTCACCTTGATTTCGAGTGCCTGGCCTCCATTGATGGAGCCGGCAAAAACACGACTCTTTGCATCCACTTTCTCTGCACTATCCATGTTCATATTAATATCTTCCACCGGCATTTTTTCAACCGGAATGCTTTCTCCTGTAATAGGGGCCTGGTTTACAGAACTATTCCCTGCAATGACAATCCCATCAGCCGCTATGGCTGAATTGGGTTTTATGACGATTATATCACCGACTGCAAGATCCTCGATTTTCGTCTCCTTTAATTGATTATTTACCTTTTTAAAAGCTGTTTTCGGTGCTAATTCTGTCAAAGCTTTGATTGATTTGCGGGCTTTTTCCATCGCATAATGTTCCAGGGAGTGACCAAGACTGAATAAGAAAAGCAATAACGCACCTTCCGCCCAATGGCCAAGAATGGCTGCACCAATTGCAGCAACTAGCATTAAGAAATCTATTTCAAATTGTCCATTGCTAATGCCTTCAATTGCTTCTTTTGCTGTATAAAATCCACCAAAAAAGTAGGCACCGAGGTAAATGCCAATTGGAATAAAAACATTTATTCCATTTACAAATGAAAGGGAAAATCCTGTTGCCAATAAAAATCCACAAATAATGCTAAAGATCATTTCTGTTTTTTCGCCAAATATTCCACCATGCGTATGCTCATGACATTTACAACCATGTTTATCCTGGTCATGAGAATGTGCACGTTTTTCCTTTTCTGTTGAATGATCATGGGCTTCAGTACTTTGAGCATGCTGATGAAAATCATCCACATTCATAATTTCCAGACCAAGATTTGAAATGGCATTTATTAATTCACTCATTGAATTCTGTGATTTTTCATATTCCAATTGTATAAAACCAGTTCCTGAAACAGATGTATTTATTACGCCTTTCAACTTATTAATATCAGACTCGATAATCCTTGCATGTGTGGGTTGCCGAATACCTTCAACTTCAATAAGCAAATGGCCATATTTCGCTGTAATACCCGCACCAGCGCCCTTTGCCAATTTCTCCACTTCAGAAATACTTATCTCTTCCGGGTTATAATGAAAACACAATTGCGCCTTCGCACTGTCAGTTTTCGAAATAACATGTATTTCATCAATTCCCCTTTTTGTTTGAAGAGATTCAATTACACGGATTACACATTCATCCCTTTCGTCCGGCACCTCGGGTAATAAAATGTCAAGATTTATTTTTGCTTTTTCCATAAAGTATTTTGCATGATCATTAGGGTAGCAAAAATACTTTCAATATAGATGCAACATTATTGCATTGTTTTATCACTGCACTTTGCGCAGGTGCCTTTGGCAACCAGGCTGAATTCCTGCGAAATAAAATGTTGGGGAAGCTGCACCTCAGGAATTTTTATTGCCGGCAAACAAAACGTTTCATGGCAAGAATTACAATAGAAATGGAGATGTAAATCATCATGGATTCCATCCTTACAATCGTCATCACATAATGCATATTTTGTGGCACCCATACCATCCTGTATGGGATGAATCAATCCTTTTTCTTCAAAAGTTTTTAAGGTACGGTAAAGTGTAGTTCTATCAGAACGATCAAATTCATTCTCAAGATCGCTCAAACTATAAGCAACAGGTTGTTTTAATAAAAATTCCAATACCAGCAGCCGCATGGCAGTAGGACTTATTTGCTTTGCATAAAGCATACTTTCCAATTGTTGAACCTCTGATTTGAATTTATTTCGTTTAACCATCAGGGTAAATTCTTTTTATATTTATAGATGAATGGATACTTCCGAGGCTCCAATGATCCCGCCATTTTTATTTTGGATAAATATAATCACTAACAGGCCATCCTCATTTTTTATCGCACCTTCATCAAGATGGATCGCACCTGATTTTTGTGCATTTTGTGTGCTGAATTTTCGGACCACATTTTCATTTATAAGTGTACGCCCACCGTTTTCGCCACGCTTTACTTCCGTCACTTCTTTTGGAGAAATGAGTGCGGTATTTATGGTAGAATTGCTGAAATCCCCGTCCAGCGTATACTCCACGTCTATAGATTCTTTGTTATTCGTAGCTTTTAAATTTGAAAACCAAACTTTAGCATTTGTCTTTAATGCGGCCTGCACGTTTCTGTTTAGTGCAGGTTGGTCAGAGCCGACAAATTCAATATTTCCGTTGACAATCATTTGCGGCGTATAAGCACCATTTAAATGTAGTGCTGATACATATCCGGCCTGCCTTTGCGAATAAGTTTGGTCACTAAAAGGGTCCGCCCAGCCCAGCCTGTTCCAATAGTCCACATGAAAAGATAAGGCATATATTTTTTGATCATTCTTTTTCGAATCAGCGATAGTTTTACTTAATAATGCATCTGCGGGTGGGCAACTTGAACATCCTTGCGATGTAAATAATTCAATCACCGCCACAGGAGAAAAACTATCATTGGATTGCGCAGGAGTTTTCTGTTGTGCATTGGTGCAACTCAAACTAAACAAAATAGCGGCCACTAAAAAATTAAAATTAAGTTTCATGTTTATTCAGGTTTACTATAGGTACGTGAATCGCATTTATTTAATCGTTAACCAATTTTAAAACTTACTTAAAACTACTCAACACTTTCAAACCATTATTGTATAGATTGCTAATTTTTCACCATTGGATTCTCTTTCTTAAACATTTCCCCAAATCGTTATCACCAAATTTCTTCTGCCGCCATTATTTCTGTGTTCACATAAATAAATACCCTGCCATGTTCCCAAAGATAGAATACCATTACTAATAGGGATCAATACGGAATTTCCAAGCACGGCGGCTTTCAGATGGGCAGGCATGTCATCAGGCCCTTCTGAAGTATGTATATAATCCGGATCATTTTCCGGAATTGCCTTATTGAAAAAAGTTTCGAAATCTTTCCTCACTGTCCTATCTGCATTTTCATTAATGGTTAGGGAGGCAGAAGTATGTTGAATAAATACCTGGCACATTCCTGTCGTCAACTTGCCTGAATCATCCAAGCAGTTCGTCACCGCATTGGTAATTAAATGGAATCCGCGCGGGTAGGCCGGCAGCCTGATTTGTTTTTGAAAAATATTCATTGGCAACTTTTATTATATGGCTTAAGATTTTCGTGTATCTAATTCTACAAAAAGTATTCTTTTATTAGGGAACTATAATAATAAATCAAAAAAAGACTAAAAAAAGTAATTTGGAAAACGGTATCTTAATTATTGGTCCCCAAATATATATTTTGCTCAATCGATGGCACAGTGTTTGAAAATCAAATAATTATCGTTCTAAATAAAGCAAAATTTAAAACAATAAAAATTCAATCTTATTCAATCTTAAAAAATTCTAAATTAAAAATTATGGCAGAACTACATGTAGAACGTAAAAAATCATCACCGCTATTATGGATTATTATCCTGATCGCCATTCTCCTTCTTTTGTTTTTTCTGTACAGAAATTATAACAATAAACAAGATATAGCCACAACAAATAAGGATTCTGTAACCACTTCACAAACAGTTACTCCCGCCACCACGATTGCAACAACCACACCGGCAGATTGGAAAGGAATTGACTACAATTCGCCTAAAACAACTTATGAAGAAATCACCAATAAAGATATCGATGTAAGAAACAGTGACAAGTACGCCATCTATAGCCTTGGGCAGAATATCGTTTTTGATAACGATAAAAGTACCATCCGTGCCGGAGCAGATGCAAATCTTAAGCAAATTGCCGCCTCAATTCAAAAAAGATTTGGCAACAGTGAGGTAAGGATTTATGGTTTTACCGATAATACCGGAGACAAAGATTATAATAAGAATTTGTCTGAAGAACGTGCGCAGGCAGTAAAAAACTGGTTAATAAAAGATGGAAATATGAATGAAAGCAAAATTTCACTGGAACCAATGGGAGAAGCAAAACCTGTGGCTACGAATTCCACAGAAAAAGGAAAACAAGAAAATCGCAGAGTTGAAATCGTTGTAAGCCGTACTAATTAAAATAATCTAAACAATTTATATCATTAAGGAAATACTATTTCCTGCAAACTTTAAAAATTATGACAACAAATGAGAATATAAATGAAAATAATCACCGTCTACAGGAATTGGGCGGAAGCGATTATCAAATAGTAGAGGGAGAATCAAATATAAAAGGATGGGACGTGAAAGATGCGCAAGGAAATAAACTAGGAGAAGTAGATGAATTGCTATTTGATGAAGAAGCTTTAAAAGTTAGATACATCGTTTTGAACCTGGATGACAATGACCTGAACCTTGTAAAAAGAAAAGTATTGGTTCCAATCGGAATGGCCGAAATACATGAGAAAGATGACGACGTAATTCTTCCAAACATGAGTGCTATCCAGATCGAATCAATGGCTGAATATGACAAAGACAATCTTACTGCTGATATTGAATTAAAAAATTATAATGCACTTACAGGAAGTGATGCAATTCCCGATGGTGATAATCTCTACAATAATCCGCATTTCACAGATGAAAATTTATACAGGAACCGCAGCATAAAAGGCCATTCAGATTTTACAGATGAGGCATTTAATGAGGATATAGACGAGCAATTCACTCCGCACCAGGGAGAAGTTAAAAGCGGTGGTATTCTCATCAGGAGCAGGATGGATCAAAATCTCAATGAAGAAAATTTTCATCTCAATGATGAAGAAATCGCAGAAAACCATTCACTAAACTCAGATCTCCACCAAGACCTTACGCAGGAAATCGAATTGCCTCCGTTTAAGGATTCCCATTCCGTGAACAATGAATTTACAGCGCCTGACAACAGGATGAATGATGCAGAATCCAGGGCAGATATGGATCCGGCCAATCCGGATGATAGAAGAGAAACAGGTAATGCAAACGATTTATAAATATCGATTAAGGCCAAATAAAAAAAGTAATGATAATCATTACTTTTTTTTTTGCTTTTAGACCATCCTCCCTTTTTGTATGCATCAATAATATTTAAATCATATAGGAAAATTTCGGCGAAAGAAAGATTGAGGCTTTTCTTCAGGTTATGGCGCAATGATTTTTTAAATTTTTATCGCTGTTTTATAAACACCTTTTTAAGGAATATCACATCTAGTATATGTAAGAACAAATTTTTCTCCTATTTTTGAGACGATCAATCAATTAAATAAACTTAACTCTATGAAAAAATTAGTAACGTTATTCCTATTGTGCTTTACGCTTTTTAGGGCAAGTGCGAATGAAGGCATGTGGCTTCCGATGCTGCTCGGGCAACAGGTATATGATGACATGGTAAAACATGGTCTCAAATTATCTAAAGCACAACTTTACAGTATCAACCAACCATCTATTAAAGATGCCATTGTTATTTTTGGTGGTGGATGTACCGGAGAAATAGTAAGTAACCAGGGGTTAATTTTTACGAATCACCATTGTGGTTATGGTGCTATTGCAGGTGCAAGTACTGTGGAACACAATTACCTGAAGGATGGATTTTATGCCTATTCAAAAGACCAGGAAATTCAAAGCAATCTCTCTATTACTTTCCTGGAGCGCATTACAGACGTTACAGACCAGGTAGAAAAAGCGGTAAAAGGAATGAATGAACAGGACAGGGCTAAAAAAATAAATGAGCTCTACAAGGAAATTACGGATAAAGTAGCTGACAAAGACAATGGCGTTTATGGCAGAGTATATAGTATGTTCAAAGGAAACCAGCACATCATGTATGTATACAAAGTGTACAATGACATCCGCCTTGTAGGTGCACCTCCCGAAGCAGTTGGTAAATTTGGCGGCGACACAGACAACTGGGAATGGCCACGTCATACAGGTGATTTCTCCATCTTCAGAGTGTATGCTACTAAAGATGGCAAACCTGCTGCTTACAGCAAAGATAATGTGCCCCTGAAACCAAAATGGTTTCTACCTGTTTCACTAAAAGGATATAATGATGGCGATTATTCAATGATCTATGGCTATCCGGGCGGAACAAATCGTTATGAAACTTCTTATGGTATTAAATTGAAAAACGAGATTGAAAATCCATCGTTGGTTAACCTTCGGGATGTCAGATTAAAAGCCATGCATGCCAGGATGGTAAAGGATCCTGAAGTAAAATTAAAATTGGCAGATTCGTATTCCGGGATAGCCAATTATTATAAATTTTATAAGGGTGAAACAGAGCAATTAGAAAAATACCATGTGTATGATGTAAAGCAAAAGGATGAAAATAATTTTGAAGTTTGGGCAAAAAATAAACCTGAATACCAAAATGTTTTAAGCGATTATGACAAGAATTATGCTGCATGGACGCCATATGCAAAAGAACGCACTTACTTAACAGAGGGAATTATAGGTTCTCCTTTGGCGGCTTATGCATCCTCGTTAAGAGGGCTCGATAAAACATTATCTACAGCAACCTCAACGGAAGTGCAAATCAGCAATGCATTAAAAGCTGCTGACAATTCACGGACGGCGTTCCTGGAAAAAGAAGATCTGCCAAGCGATCAGATTATACTTGCTAAAACGGCGATGATGTATTACAATGATATTGACCCAGGTCAATACCCTGCCGGGTTTTACGAAGGTTTGCAAGAGAAATACGGTAACTTAAAAGATGGTAGTTCATTTGAGAAATGGGCAGCTGATGTCTTTGGAAATACCATGCTGCTTGATAATAATAAATGGGCAACTTTTATGAAAGATCATGATGTAAAAATGTTGCAAAATGATCCTGCTTTTGCATACGCCAATGCGTTTGTAACTAATTACGTGGATAAATATGCAGGCATGTATTCCAGCTTCACCAGTAAGAATAACGAGTTGGGAAGGTTATATTTAAAAGGAATTATGGAAATGAATCCGGCCAAAGTGAAGATGATGTATCCTGATGCCAACTTTAGCATGAGGGTGAGTTATGGCAATGTAAAAAGTTATGATCCACGCGATGGCGTTCATTATAATTATTATACTACGAGCAAAGGAATATTAGAAAAATACATTGCCGGTGATTATGAATTTGACTTACCCTCTAAAGAAATTGAATTGCTGAAGAAAAGAGATTTTGGTCAATACATTGATAAAAAACACAATGATCTCCTGATCAATTTTATTACTACCAATGATATTACAGGCGGTAATTCAGGCTCACCAGTTATGGATGCCAATGGAAACCTTATCGGTCTTGCGTTTGATGGAAATTATGAGGCGTTGAGCCACAAAATTCAATTTGATAAGGATTTAAACCGCACAATCAATGTAGATATACGATACGTGCTTTGGTGTATCGATAAAATGGGAGGAGCAAAAAATATTATTGATGAATTGAAATTGGTAAGATAAAAGGTCTTCACAGGAAAGGCTAAGTAGATAATTCGGTGAGATTTTATACAAGTATATTAAAAAACCTTTCTGAAAAGAAGGGTTTTTTTATTTTTTATAAAATATAATTCCGCAAAAATTTTTCGTGTTAGCAAATCCGTGAAAACCACAATATATTTTATTAAACATCTATACCGAATTGCTTTAAATGATGGCGGAAATGCTTATCCAAAAGTTGAATATTCATTTGATAATCTAATTCTCCAAAGAAAGCATTCTTTGTTTTTAGTAAAGGATTTTTTTGAAAAACTACAAAGAAATAATCCAATTCACTTTGCAATTTGGCAATTGCAGATTGCATGTCAGGCCTGCGCAAAGCAGCACCGGTAGCGGGCATCATCGGATTCGGTGTATTCTCTTTAAAAGGTTTATCACTCATTAAAAAGGAACGCATTTTCTCCAGTCGTTCTCCTTCAGTCAGGGAAGGAAGCAAGAGTTTCCCGCTTGCATTTTTCACTGCGTCAGCGAGATGCTCTACCATTTGTTGTGCATTCATCACACCCCAGTTTCCTTTTTTTTCAGAAACCAATTGGGAAAATAATGGAATTACCTGTTCTTTTAAGAAAATTTCTTTAATGGTTGCCATGGCAATATCAGGTGATATTAGGGATTAAGCGCCTCTTTCTTTAAACGATCTATTTCAATACAAAGGCGATGGAAAACTTCTTCTATTTCACCTTCACCTTTTACCGAAATAAATTTATCGTATTGCTTGTAATGGTCTGCAACTACTGCTGTTTTATTATGGTATTCTACCAATCGGGCCCTGATAATTGATTCATCATTATCGTCAGGTCTTCCACTGGTAACACCACGGTTAATAAGTCGCTTCACCAACTCATCTTCATTTACATGGAGGGCAAGCATGATATTTATCGTACAACTTCTATTGCTTAAAAGCCTGTCTAAAGCATTTGCCTGCACCGCCGTACGGGGAAACCCATCAAATAAAACACCCTCCACTGAAGGATTATTATCAAGTGCCTCATCAATCATTTGAATGACTACTTCATCAGGTACCAGGCTTCCCTTATCCATTAGAATTCTCGCTTCAATGCCCAGAGGGCTCTCACGAAAAATTTCACTTCGTAATAATTCACCTGTGGATATATGCTTTAGATTATATTTTACAACCAATTTTTCAGATTGCGTTCCTTTCCCACTCCCCGGTGGACCAAATAAAATTAGATTAAACATTCTATTAAAAGCCTTGTGAGCGTCAAATATAACGCATGGTTGCTAAAAATCCTCAATTTAATTTGGTAATTGCCTGCAAATCTTTTTAACGTATAAAGTTCAAAAGTTGCAGTAATTTTAAGTGAACAGACTTTTAATAATAAAAAGATATCCAAATGAATAACGATAATAATCCCGGAATTGAAAAATCAAATACTGACCCCATGGAAATAAGTAATCAAAAATGGAAGTCAATACTATCTCCGGAAACATATCATGTGGCCCGGGAAAAAGGTACTGAAAGACCTGGTTCAGGCAAATATTATAAACACGACGAAACAGGCACTTACAACTGTGCAGTATGTGGTAATCCACTCTTCAAAAGCGATGGAAAATTCAACAGCAGTTGCGGATGGCCTAGTTTTTTCGAACCAATAACTAAAGGAAGTCTGATCTTTCTTCCTGACAATACTTTAGGAATGAAGAGGACAGAAGTAGAATGTGGCAAATGCAAATCACACCTGGGTCATGTATTCCAGGATGGGCCACCACCAACGGGTTTACGCTATTGCATCAATTCGGTCGTGTTGGCATTTGATCCCGAAAATCAATAATTTTAAAATTACCTATCTTTTTATATCGAAATAACCTGGAGAGCAGCATCCCGGCAGCGCATTCGCAACAACCGAAATATTACTTTAGAAATTAATCTTTTGAATAGCTGAGGGTCTGCGAAAAATTATAAAATTAAACGCGTCCATTGTTTAAGCTGCATTTTTTGAGAAATACAATCATGTAAAAAACATTTCTTACCTGCCCGCTACCTTCTTCCTGTGAAGGCTCTTCGCAGCAATGCGACGACCAATGTGAATAGCGCTGACCCAATGATAGCCCAAATAATAGGAAATGGTTTGCCTTCTACATTGATAGTGAAAAAAGCTGGTAAGTTCATTTTGGCAGCAATGGCCATACCGATATAAGCACCAATAAAACCTACAACTATGGATACAAGGCAACCTCCAAGGTCATAGCCGGCAAGAGACTGGCCGATACCTCCACAAATGGCTGCAATAAGTAAAAGAACAAGGAAACCTATTAGCGTCATAATGTAAAATTTAAACCTGAAATTAAATGGATTTAATGAGTTATTCAATTTAAATTTAGAAAGGTTGCTAAAATATTCCATTTCGCGTGTCTGCATTAAAAAAAAAGTAGCAGTAGAAAGTAATAAGTAACAAGAAAAAAGAAAGAATTTAAAACGAGGCTTTCCCGGGAGCATTCCTATTATGATCAATTAAAGTGAATTAATAATTCCACATTTTTATTTCAACGATTTATTATAATACTGCCTAATTGCTTTCTGATAAAATATTTTTAATTTATCAGAAAGCCGTGTCTTAATTGTTGAATAGTGAGGATCATTTGTTAAGTCATTACTCAACTTTTTATCCTCTCCATAATTAAATAAATATTCCGTTTTATTGTTCACAGTATTATATCCCAGGACATATTTACCGTCAAAAACCTGGTATAAAACATCACTTAGACGATTATAGATTACTTTATCTTCTGACTTGTTATCCAGTTTAAGTAAGTCTGTGCCATAACTAATTGCCGTATCGTTATATTTTCCCAAATCAAGCATAGTACCCAATATATCAAATTGGCTTACAAGGGTGCTATCCTGGTTTTTTTTATTTACTGATGGATCATAAATAATGATAGGAATTCGAAATTTGGCTAAATTATTTGCAGGAGTTTTGAATTTGTCCGGGGACGCCCAGTGATCAGCGCAAAAAATAAAGACAGTATTTTGAAACCATTTCTCCTTTTTTGAAGCATTAAAAAATAAATGCAAAGAGCTGTCATAATAGGACATGCTTTTCATGGCATCTGTATAATTTGGGGGGAATTTGACTTTGTATTGCGGCGGCAATGTAAAATTATAATGGGTAGTAGTGTTGTAATTTACTGCCAGGAAAGGTTCACCGAATTTATTGATCTTTTTGCGCATAAAGTCCAGGACATATTCATCATAAATTCCTACTGGTCCATAAGGCAACTGTTTATAGCCAGGAATATCCCTGTCGCAATAATAATCATCAAACCCAAGCCAGGAAATACATTTAGCAAATCCGAAATTATCATATGTGTCGCCGATACAAAAGAAGGAAGCGTATTTTTTACTTTTAAGAGCGCTACCTACCGCTGTCTTTGGTAAATCAATATAAGAAGTATGGTACAACGGAATACTGGTAAGGGTAGGCACACCTGCAAGAATACTGACTATTCCAATATTTGATTCAAGCCCATAACTATACGCATTTGAAAAATAATTACTGTGCTGAAGCAATGAATCGAAAAAAGGTTTTCTCACATTAAATGGGCTGTTTTCATCAAAGAAATCTTCCGGAATACTCTCCATGATGAAAAGAACAATATTCCTGGCAGGCTGTTTATCTCCGGATAAAAATGTTTTTTTTACCTGGAGTGCGGAATCACAATATTCATCAGGAAAATACTTTCTAATTACCAGCGTTTCATTGAATCTGTACAAAGAATATCCTAAAGTATGCATAGAGTTCTGAACTACACTTAATTGTTTGAAACTCAAATTTACCAGGGGATAGGTAGGTATTATCTTCGTGGATACGTTTCCGATGAAAAGTTTTGAAACAATTAAGATAACTGCCATTGTGATAATTAATTTTTTGTATCCCTTTACTTTCATCAAAGAATGATAAAAGTAGTTTTGTATTTTCCATATTAAAATGACTATAAATACAAGGAGTAACAACGCCCCGGCAATTATTAAAATATTGAGATTGGCCAGCTTTTCAATCGGGTGGTCTATTACATAAAGCAGGCCCAGGTTAGCCCTTTGAAAATAAAATCTGAAATAGAAAATATCAATAATATTCAGCACAATCATTAATGTATTCAGGCAACAGAAAATAATTCTTATGATAAATGACGTTATAGTTCCGGGGATTTTCTTTGTGATTAGGAGAAGAAATAAAAAAGGAAGATTGATAACGGAAATCGTGAAAAGGTCATAGGCTAAAGACCATGCGGCTATTTTAAATCCATCATGATGGCCACTTTCAACTACCAACGTATAATTATAAAAATAAAATGCGGCCTTTGTTAAAGAGGTGGCCAGCAATAAAAACAGCATGAAAAACAAAAAAGGATTTTTGTTAAACAGATGGTTTAAATAATTATTTACTTTAATAACTGGCTCCATTAAATCACACAAATGGTTCTGATGAAAATACGTCTTTCAAATATAAGCTATTTGCAATTTTGCCCACTTGGCTTTTAATGGCAGAATAAGTATATCAAGGAGATAGGAAACTTAATCATTTTATAATACCCCGCCATCTTACCGGGAAATATTCATGGGAATTAATAACAATTGCACTTGATAAATTTCTTGCAAAGAAAAAAAGATACTTGGCCTTTAATTTCAAATACATTTGATCAGATAGTTTTTGGACTCTTATACAAAAGAGAGTGGAATTATAATCAATGGATAAGTCTCTAGGAATCACCGTTCAAGCTGATGGAAATTTAGGTCCTTGGCGCGCTGCAACAAAAGACTTATTGGAGCATTATTGTTTTAATACTTTGAAATCGCCCTGGCCTTTCGAACTTTCAAGGTGAATAATGTAAACACCTTTTGAAAGAAAACTTAGGTTAAGCGTTGCCCTATTTCCTGTTAGAATTGTTTCTTTTATTCGTCGTCCTCCCTGGGTGTAAATTGTCATATTTGTTTTATCTGCAAAAGGATATATTATTGTAACAGAATGATCGAAAGGCGTTGGGAATATTTGAATATTTTTCTTGAAATTATTGGAATACTCCGCCCATGTTTTTTGAATTAGCGTATCTGTGCCTTCATAAAATTCATTCCCAGGTTGAAACGCCTTAATTACCAATTCACCACCGGCAATGGGTTCCAGCTTATTTTCTTTAATAATACCTTTTCCTGAAAGAATAAATTGAACAGGCAAATCTGAAGAAGAATGAGCATTCATTAATATTCCTTCCGGAACATAGATCAACGAAGGAATTTGCGAGAAAATAATTTCCTGCTTTATTTTTCTGATGATTAAATTAGTATTGACCGAATCCTTATAAAATGCAGAATGAATGATTGCTCTCACTTTGTATTCGCCAGGCAGTACAGGTGGTATTACGCTATCATTATAAGTAACTATCACAGGTAAATCTTCGGGAATAGTTGATGTATGTAAAGATTTAGGAAATCCATCATATTCAAAATTGGTACTATCCACATTTATTTTCGCTTTCTGTATGTAATGCAAAGTATCTGAAACCAGGCTTTTACAACCCAAACTATCCGCTACCTCTACCCGGTATTTTTCTCCGGCAATGATGTTCATTGTATCATTGGCTTGTTCTACTCCATTCCAAAAATATTTATTGAAACCTGCCGTGGTTTTGATTTTTGTTGAAAGTCCTACCTCAAATTCATCAGTGTTCACTATGCTTATATGCGGCTTTGTGGTTTGTAATCGTTTGCATTGTTCTGCCGCTGTAAGAGGCAAATAAATATTCAGCCAATTTGTACGGCTGATGCACCAATCACTTAACCGCCTGATTTCGCCATCGTATTTGTTTGGAAAAGGTGGATAATTTGGCCACACAAGTGTCCCCAGGATAGGCCACTTTTGAAAGTTTCTATCAATACCACCGGTACGCTTTAACGTCTCTGAGGCGGCAGCTATTTTCCCGGGAATTGAATCAAAAACTGATTTTACCTGGTCGAAGCGTTCACTAACTTTTTGTTGAAAATATTCATCCTGTAACAGGCGCTCAAACCACCTTCCATGCTTCACATAAAAACCATTCTCTACCAGGGCGTCAGCATTGTAATTGATATTCCCAAATGCAATATCAAAATCCCATAATGGCCCCATTTTCAACTTTCCACCTCTATCCTTATACATGTAAACACTAGCATAAAAGTTAGCATCTCCGTTTTTAGCAAAATCATTAACCAGGTACCAGTTAATAAAAGAAGGGACATCAATATATTTGCGATAACCATTTACAGGATCTTTAAAATTTTCACCATATAAAACAGTTTCCACTTTATTTATATATTGCCCAAACCAGTCAATTTGCGCATTGGTTATGTTTTTACTTTTAGGATATTTAAATACCACGCTTACTCCTGAATCAGTAGTAACATATTTTTCATCGGATTCTATTCTATCAAAAGGAGTGACTTCTACAAGATAACCGCCTGTAATAGCAGGTTCTGCCTGGTCTTCAGGTTTAGTAGACAGTTTAGCAATGTTTACCCTTTTGTCCGCCTTTTTTATATTTTCACTTAGGTCATAAATTCCCAGGTATTCTTTATTAAGATATATTTCTACGAAGCGTGTTTTCGGAGAATATTCCATGCCCATGGCATTTCCCAAATAATAGGCGAGAGAAACGCGCATCAAACTCTTATCAGCGTAATTAGCAATGAGTGCCCAATCTTCATCAGCTGGCATTCCTAATAACGAAGAAGGATTGTCTTCACCATTTTCTTTTATCAACTCAATTTTGTACGGTTTCTTAGGCATATTCCACGTAGACGTACCTCTGCCGGAAATTTCTATGCGGCCATTATATAAATCCTTCTCACTAAAATTTGAACCATTCGCATTTTCAATACGCATCGTCGCTATAAGTATTTCTTCTTTGGTAATTACAGCTCCGGAATCTAACAAATCAATATGAACAACCGGCAATCCGTTGATTGAAAAATCAATTTCATTTTGCCCTTGTACAAATTGTGGCGCTATCCCAATGAGGATAATTATAATTAATGAGAGAAGGTATTTTTTAATCATTACATGAAAAAAGGGGAGAATTTACCAAATAGGATTACAATATTTTTTACGCCTGATCTGGCTATTGAAGATTGAAAAAATGAAAATTCGGGCAAATATAATAAATACTTTTAAATCAAAATAAAGGTTAATAAGCAGCATCATTTACAGAACAAACTATAAATATTCCATGGAAAAGTATTCCATAATTATGCACTCTCATTTCTAAAGCGTTTCTATTTAAATGCTAAGTGCCGATGATTATCAGCAAAAAATATATTGCATGGGTTGCACTTTCTAATACGCGTTAGTTGGTAGTAATGTGCAATCGGGGGCGACCGCTCGCTAATCGGCTGACTGTTGACATTCATCATTCGTTTTCCAAGGTGTTTTAATTCAGCAACGCTTCTTTGCTGACACACATTTTAGCACATTTTCAGGCGCACAATACCTTGACACACAGCTAACCTACAAAAGAGCTAAAATTTTGCAGACGCTTCCTGAAGTCATGTTACTTTTTTTGTATTTATTAGCTGCGGAGCATTCTTCATTTTAAAAAAACTGTCGTAGGCGGGTTTCTTTTCTTAGTTTTTCTTTTATACAATTGTCGGGATAAAATATAGATTCCTGAGAAAGCAGGAATTAATATTAAACTCCAAAATACCCAATCTTCGGTCATCCACGGTCTAAAATCAATTCTCCCATGACCGCCTGCAACCATAGCCATAAATACAAAAAAGCTAAATACTAATAAAATTACGGATATGATTAGTCGCATAGGGGAACTAATACTTTTTGAGGATTGCGGGATTACTATTAACCTCAAATATAAAAAAAATATCTATTTTTAACGTGTTATCTAATTTAATTTTCTAATCTAATTAGCAACCACACATTTACAAAGGCGCACAAGCCCCGACACAACACCTAACCTTTATAAGAGAGTGTTGCTTCCCAACGCTTCTTAAAACCCCGACACACAATTAAAACAGTTCCGGTCTGACAATCCGCCTGCACATTACATTGGGTTTTATGCAAGTTGGGCTAAAGGAAGTAAAATCAGCTTTAGTGCATATCCCGGCATCGGTCCCGGCTGAAAATCATCGGTGGGCTTTTGTTCATATCATCATCTTTTTGTTATAAATTGTACTGAGGTTACGGGCTGAAAGTTGGCTAATTCCCATCCTGCATAAAGCCCCGACCGTAAGCCGCGCTTAACAATTCGACAGAGAATTGGCAACTTTAGGTCATGGAACATTTGCTTATGTGTTACTGCAGTACTAACAGGCGAAGCGGCATTCAATCGAATGATTACTGTTCTTGCCTTAAAAAGGTATATGCGAAATAGTATGCATGCATTAATGAATAAATAAAATGATACCCAGGATATATAAGCCAGCTATCGATTTGAGAATAATTTTCCGATGGAGGTACTAAATAAAATTATAACCAAATCAATGAATTATTTATCAGTAAAATATTTTTTATTTACACTTATGGTTGTCAAATGATCAGCAAGACCATTCACCAATAATAGTGATTCCCGGATAACAAACATTCCCACCATAAGCTGGCACATATCAAAAGCAATTGCATAGAAAATCAGAATGATTTCCCGCCTGCAACAACTATTAATGATAACTAATAGCTTTTGCGCTATTATGCTTTTATCCTGTGACTTTCTGGTGAAGGAAAATAAATTCCTTCCAGGTTTTAATTCTTAACCGCCGTTAATGGTTCTTCGGGACCGGCCATTGCACGCTCATTGCAGGCATCGTCAATAACTGTCAGGGTTAATTTATCTCCGTTTATTTTAAAACGATAGATGCCAATAACATCTGCATCGCAGGGGCTTCCGCCAGATAACTTCTGCAAGGTCAAAGTATCACCCTTGACCGTTAATTTACTGGTCTCTAAAATATTACCGTCCATTGTTAACAAAGCCGTATCTGTTTTAAATTCAAAGATGCAATCCGCCGGAGAGGGCAAATTAAAAACGCCTTTCCATGAAGTGTTTTGAATCTGTGCGTGACCGGAATTTGCCAATAAAAAAGTAAACAGAAACAGGAAAAGTTGTTTGAAAATTTTCATTTGAATGTTGTTGTTAAGATGAGAAAATGTATTTTATTTTTTAAATAATAATATCCATAAATAATTTCTTTTGCAATATTATTTAAAATTCAGATATTGAATGGCTTTATTTTTCAATTGCTCCATACCACAACATAATCATAAAACAACTCATCCAATTTTTTCATAGCTCGCCACCAGTCCGGTTATGAGTGACGAACTAAATCCCTTATGTTCGAGTGCATTCAGGCCGGCGATGGTACAGCCCATTGGTGTGGTTACTTTATCAATTTCCTGTTCAGGATGCGTATGGTTGATGAGCAATAACTCCGAAGCGCCCTTTACCGTTTGAGCCACTATAAATGATGCCTGTTCTGCACTAAAACCAATTTGAATTCCACCCTGTATGCTGGCACGAATGTACCGCAGTGCAAAGGCAGTTCCGCAGGCACCCAACACGGTGGCTGCATTCATTAATTTTTCTTCAATAAAAGCGACTTCCCCGAGATGGTCAAAAAGTTCCTTTACAATGGCTATTTGTTCAGCGCCGGCACCATTACTACTTATACAAGTCATACTTTGCTGAATGGCAATGGCGGTATTTGGCATTGCGCGAAAAAGGAAGACTTTGCTGTTTATCCATTGATGAAGATCTTTCAGCCAGACGCCGGTAATAGCACTTATCACTATCTGATCATCATAGAATGTAGTGCCGGTAAGTATTTCCTGTATTTGATATGGTTTTACAGCAAGAATAATTATATCTGCATTTTCGACTGCTTTGTTATTATCAACAAGCACTTTTACGCCCGCCAGTTTTAATTCATGTAAAGTTTCCGGATTTCTTTTAGTAATAGTAATATTTTCAGCATCAAATTTACCAGATTTCAAAAGGCCGCCTACAATAGCAGATCCCAGGTTTCCGCCACCGATTACCGTTATTTTATTCATTTTATTTATTTTATTAAAATTTAATTATCATTTGGAAAAATGGAACATTCCCTGTTTCACATCCCCTACCTTTTTCGCCCATCTTTTAAAAGATTGCAAATCTATTATTTCCCGGTTGTTCTTTTAAAAAAAATGTATAAAGAGGATTACTTTCAAAATCACTCCTTAAAAAGCATTTGCACAAACCAAAACTGAAATATTTTGCTACAAATTATCAATACAATTTGCTGAAAATCCGTCAACCGGCAATTCTTACTCATTTATATTATTTTGCAAACGGCAACAAATCTCTACATTTATAAAATATTGATCCAATAAGCATGGCCTGCACCATATAACCAGGGTAGGAGAAATCAGAAATATCAAAGAACAAAACTAATTTTCTTAAAAAATATTAACCATAAGCCATGGATGTATTAAAGCGTAATAATGTTGTAATAAAAGGGAAAGGCTCACAAGTAATGCTGTTTGCACATGGCTTTGGATGTGATCAGAATATGTGGAGACTTATTGTACCGGCATTTGAAGAAAAATATAAAATAGTTTTGTTCGATCACGTAGGTGCCGGAGGTTCTGATCTTTCCGCATTTGTACCGGGTAAATATGAAAACCTGGAAGGTTATGCAGAAGATATAATTGAAATAATAACAGCACTTGACATGAGCAATATTATTTTTGTAGGACACTCTGTGAGTGCACTTATGGGGATCATAGCTTCACTAAAATCACCCGAATTATTTAAATCACTTATCCTGGTAGGGCCATCTCCTTCTTATATAAACGATGGTGAGTATGAGGGAGGTTTTACAAAATCCCAAATAGAAGAATTATTGGAATCTCTTGACCAAAACCATCTCGGATGGTCAATGGCAATGGCTCCTGTAATAATGGGTAATCCGGACAAAAAAGAAATAGTGGAAGAATTGTCCAATAGCTTTTGCAGAACAGACCCGGATATTGCAAAACATTTTGCACGGACTACTTTTTTAACTGACAAAAGAAAATTACTTCCAAATGTAAAAACCCCTACTCTTATTTTACAATGTTCAGATGATGTGATTGCACCAAAAGTGGTAGGAGAATATATGCACCAACAAATCCCTGGCAGCAAATTAGTATTCATGAAGGCCACAGGCCATTGCCCCAACCTGAGTGCTCCAGAAGAAACGATTGATGAGATAAAAAATTTTTTATCCTGATGGAGCCAAAAATCCCCATTGATATTGACAATTTAAAAGAAGATTTTGAAGATTTTTTTGAAAATTCTTTGTGTGGTTTTATTATCTCAGATTCCAGGGGATTCATTCTTAAAGCCAATAGCAAAATAAATGGTTGGATAAATGATACCAGTGAAAAGGTAAAAGGTAAAAAATTTTCTGACCTGCTATCAATTGGTGGCAAAATATATTACGAAACACATCTTTGGCCACTCTTGCGTATGCAAGGCTTTTTTGAGGAAGTAGTACTTGAATTGCGCAATAACTCCGGTCAAAAATTAAGGGTAATGGTCAATGCAATGGAGAGAAGAGATAACAATGGCAATGCTTCTTTTATCCGTTATACAATATTAAAAGCCACAGACCGTCTTCAATATGAATTGAATTTACAGGAAGCAAAAAAGCTGGCAGAAAACGAGCTTATAAAGCAAAGAGAAATGGTCATTCTCCGGGAACAGCTAATTGCCGTTTTAGGTCATGATCTTCGCAACCCGCTTTCGGCTGTAATGATGGCCGGTGAATTGCTTCAATCATCTTCCAATAAAGACAATGCCCCCATATTAGCCACCTTAAACAGAGGCACAAACCGAATGCTGGAGCTCGTGAATAATATTATGGACTTTGCACGTACTAGACTAGGACAGGGAATTGTTATTAACAAGAAAGAATTAATGCTAGAGCCGGTGCTTCAGCAGGTAGTGGATGAAATGAAAATTATTAATCCCAAAAGAGAGATCATTGCTCACTTTTCTATTACCGAACCCATTAATTGTGATTCCGATCGCATCGCACAATTATTATCAAACCTACTTGCCAATGCACTTACACATGGAGATAGTAATTTCCCGGTTTCCATCGAAGCAGTTAATCATGAAGGTGATTTAGAAATAGCTGTTAGCAATAAGGGAGTTCCTATTCCTGTAGAATTACATGATTACCTTTTTGCGCCTTTTAAACGTGAGGTTAGCCGGCCCAGTCAGCACGGATTAGGATTAGGGCTTTACATCGCTTCTGAAATAGCAAGCGCACACAATGCTGTATTGAGTTTCACTTCTACTATGGAAGAAACGCGGTTTACTTTACACATGAAATTATAATTGAGCGCAACACTCTCCACTTTTCACGCTTGCATCCAAACATGGCTCGTTACCTTCATTTACCAATCCTACCATTTTACAAGTTTAAATAATTATCTCCGGATTTTTTTGAATTTAAGAAATCTGTAAAGGGTTATTCAATTTTCCATATACATTTTAAAAATAAGCAAACCGGGGAAGCAGATAGAAATTATTTAACTTTAATGAATGGAAAAAATATTCAGAACAATCCGTCAGCTCATAGCAGATAAAGAGTTTGAAATGCTTTCCTCTCTTGAGATTAAAAAGCCTCACGCATTTAATTGGGTGACAGAAGTTTTTGAAGGAATACATGTGCATGATTGCCCGCAAAATAATGCTTTAATCTGGACGGATGGAAATTCAGTAATCCCGTTTTCTTTTTCCCAAATGAGCAAAATGACCAATCAATTGGTAAATTTTCTTCGGCATAAAGGTGTTCAGCAAAGTGACGTAATACTTACCCAGCTTGCTCTACAGCCTATCACCTGGTTCAGTATATTGGCAACGATTAAAGGCGGTTTCAGAATGATTCCGGCAGCAAGTATTCTGGCCCCGAATGATATCATGTATCGTTTTGAAAAATTAATGCCGGAAGTAGTGATTGCCGATGCAGAAAATGCATTTAAAACAGATGAAGCAGAAATATTATCCGGTAAAAAGGTAGGGGTTAAAATCATTGCTGAAGGTACCAGGGATGGTTGGTATAGCCTGGCAGATATTGGTAGGGAAAGCGACGAAACTGAGGCTGCGCTTACACTTGCCGATGATCCGCTGTTTTTATTTTTCACTTCGGGCACTACAGGTATGCCAAAGGTGGTTACGCATACTCATTTTAGTTACCCTTTCGGCCATCTTACTACCGCTTCCTGGATTGGTTTACGAAAAGAAGACATACATTATAATATATCGCAAC
Source organism: Ginsengibacter sp. (assembly GCA_039922615.1). Classification (GTDB taxonomy): domain Bacteria; phylum Bacteroidota; class Bacteroidia; order Chitinophagales; family Chitinophagaceae; genus Ginsengibacter. The sequence goes on along the minus strand of JBDTEF010000313.1, from coordinate 8,415 downwards.
CTGGTTGGGGCAAGTTTGGCTGGAGTAGTTTTTTTGCCCCATGGAGTATTGGTGCTACTATTTTAGCCTATCACCAAACCCAAAGATTTAATGCAAAAGATACTTTATCGGTAATAGCCAAACATCACATTACCACTTTTTGCGCGCCACCAACTGTGTTGAGAATGTTGATACAGGAAGATTTAAAATCTTACGATTTCAGTTTCCGGGAGTGCGTAGCTGCCGGTGAGCCGCTAAATCCTGAAGTAATTGAAATATGGAAAAAAGGAACAGGCATATTAATAAGAGATGGATATGGACAAACAGAAAGTACCTGTATCGTTGCCAATCTTCCTGGTAGCAAAGTGAAGTTTGGCTCAATGGGAAAACCCACTTTTTTGTACGATGTAGTGATTGCCGATGACGAAGGATTGGAATTGCAGGTGAGTGAAGAAGGTAATATTTGCGTGAGAACGGACACCGGGAAACCCAATGGAATTTTTGCTGATTATTTTGGTGATCACGAAAAGAGAAAGGCAGTATTTAAACATGGATTATACTATACCGGCGATAAAGCATACCGTGACGAAGATGGATATATCTGGTTTGTTGGCCGCGATGACGATGTCATTAAATCATCTGATTATCGTGTGGGACCGTTTGAAGTGGAAAGTGTGTTGCTCGAACATGCTGCCGTACAGGAATCAGGCGTAGTGGGCAGTCCACATCCGATGAAAGGGTTTGAAGTAAAAGCATTTGTGGTATTACAATCTGATTATGAGCCGGCAAAAGAACTTGCTAATGAACTATTTATTTTTTGCCGTAAAAATATGGCACCGTACAAAATGCCGCGAATCATAGAATTTGTAACCGAGTTGCCGAAGACGATTAGCGGAAAAATAAGAAGAGTAGAATTAAGGGCACAAGAGGCAGAACGCAAGGCTAAAAAAATAGAGCAGGATTTTGAATTCTTTTATGTGAAATAAAGGAACTACTAATAGCAAAGTTAGCCCCCCGAACAAATTTACATTTCTATCATATCATCTCTACAAAGCTGGCAAACCATTAAAAATAGGTGGCAAAAAGTTTTTGAAAAAAAATCATCTATTTATAATCACCCTGTTTTGAACAAAGTAACTGTTGGTTCCGCTAACATACAATTCAACCCCTTCCTTACAATAAATTGACAATTAATCTTAGTCCCAAATGATTATTTTCTTTTCCTATCTCCCACCTCTCTCCCATCAATAATAAGATTTGTACTTTTACATCCTTAAAATTCAGATTTAATTAATTGGTGCCATCTTTGCACTGCAGTAAAATTGACTAATAAAACCAGGCTATAATTCACCATATGAGGCTCTTAATTTCTGACAAAACTTTATTGACAAAAAAAACAGATGAATTTTTTACTGGTCTCACCAAAGGCTTTGAATTTTTTTTACGTTTTTTCAAAGAACTGTTTACCGGAAAATTTGAAGGCAAAGAATTTATCAAGCAATGCTATGAAGTGGGATACAAATCTTTGTTTCTCATCACGCTTACAGGATTTATAACAGGCCTGGTTTTCACCAAACAGTCGCGTCCTTCTTTAATGGAATTTGGCGCTACATCGTGGATTCCATCTCTCGTCGCCATCGCCATTGTGCGGGCACTGGCCCCTCTGGTGACTGCATTAATTGCTGCCGGTAAAGTAGGATCACAAATTGGCGCTGAATTAGGTTCCATGAAAGTTACAGAGCAAATTGATGCCATGGAAGTGTCCGCCATCAATCCATTTAAATATCTGGTAGTGACCAGGGTGCTGGCTACCACTTTAATGATGCCCATACTGATGTGTTTTACCGGCTTTGTAGCGATGCTGGGTTCTTATTTAAATGTACACACCAATGAATTGACAAGCCTCACCGCTTTTTTCATTTCCGCATTTGAAAAGATATCATTTCTTGATATCTGGTCTTCACTGACCAAAGGAATTGTATACGGATTCACCATTGGCATTGTAGGTTGTTATAAAGGATTTAATGCAAGCAATGGTACAGAAGGAGTAGGTAAAGCAGCAAATGCTTCGGTAGTACTTTCCATGTTCCTGATTTTTGTGGAAGAAATATTAATCGTTCAAATTACAAACAGCATCAGAGGTGGCTTATAATGAATAACGAAAATAATAATAATAATTCCGGCGAAAAGCTTATCGAAATACGTGATCTGTATAAATCATTTGGAGATAACCATGTATTGCAAGGCGTGAACCTGGATGTTTATGATGGAGAAAATGTAGCTGTACTTGGCAGGTCAGGAACGGGTAAATCTGTACTGATAAAAATAATGAGTGGCTTATTGTTACCTGATAGCGGTTTAGTTAGCGTATTAGGTAAAGAAGTAGATAAATTAAATAAAAAAGAGTTGCAGGAACTTCGGCTTCAAATAGGATTTTCTTTTCAGAGCAGTGCTTTGTATGATAGTATGTCTGTGCGGGAAAATCTGGCTTTCCCGCTAGTGAGAAATAAAAAGCATCTTTCGAAAACAGAAGTGCAATCTTCCATAGAACGGTTACTCGAGGCAGTCGGACTACCCAATTCCATCGACCAGATGCCTTCTGAATTATCCGGGGGGCAAAGAAAAAGAATTGGTATAGCACGTACGTTGATTTTACAACCCAGGATAATGTTGTATGATGAGCCAACATCAGGATTGGACCCGATTACAAGTATCGAAATTAATAAACTTATTAATTTTGTGAGAGATGAATTTCATACCACTTCTATCACTATCACACATGATCTTACTTGTGCAAAAACAACCGGCGACCGTATCGCTATGTTGTTTGATGGTCAATTTATAAAGCAAGGTACCTTTGAAGAAGTATTCTCCAGTACGGACGAGCGCATACAGGATTTTTATAAATACAATTTTATTAATTAGCAAATCAGCATATGAGATCCACTAATAACAGAAGAAAAGTCGTAGTCGGGATATTTGTCCTGATTGGATTAGGCATCCTGGTAATGACCATACTTACACTGGGTTCCCAAAAGCGTTCTTTTGAGAAAACGATTACTGTAAAATCTTTTTTTGATAATGTAAATGGCTTAACCAAAGGAAATAACATTTGGTTTTCCGGTGTAAAAGTGGGAACGATCAAAAGCGTATATATCACCAAAAATGGCCAGGTGGAAGTGGAGATGGGAATAGAAAGAAGCTCTACTCAATTTATCCGCAAAGATGCAAAAGCAAAATTGAGCACTGATGGCCTGATCGGTAGTAAAATAATTGAATTGTACGGCGGAACTTTAAAATTGCCTGAAGTGGAAGATGGTGATGTCTTGTACACCGATAAATTATTAAGTACCGATGAGATGATGGTTACTTTATCCCAGAACAATTTAAACTTGCTGGCAATCACCAATGATTTCAAGTCAATTAGTAGCGACCTGGCTGCGGGAAAAGGTTCCATTGGACAATTATTGAAAAATGAAACATTTGCCAACCAGTTAACTGCAACGACTGCGACCCTTCAAAATGCCGCTAAAAATTTGCAGGCATTATCTTCTAATGTATCTACTTACACGGCTAAATTAAATAGACCGGGCACATTGGCTAATGACCTTGTGTCGGACACGGTTGTATTTAGCCAGATGAGGGCTACCCTTGCACAATTACGTGAAGTGGCGAATACCTCCCAAAAAGCAATTGCGAATTTTGAGAATGCCGGTGTTACACTTAACAATGCCCTGACCAGCAAAACCACGCCCATAGGCACTTTGCTCAATGATGAAAAGACGGCTACCAATATAAAAGCTTCTATCGAAAATTTAAAAACAGCTTCTATTAAATTAAATGATGATCTCGAGGCTGTTCAAAATAACTTCTTATTAAAGGGATTTTTTAAAAAGAAAGCAAAAGCAGATAAGGAAAATATGAGAGTAGTTTTAGATACCGTAGTGGTACCATAGTACATTCAAATGCTTTTCAAATTTGAATCAATTATTCTAACTATTTTACCTCCTGATTCCTTCAACCTATCTAAGCAAATAAATTACCTTGAAAAATGGAAGGATTTGCAGAAACAGAGAGATTCATTTTAAGAGAAATCCTGCCAACTGATGTTGATGGTCTTTTTGAGCTTGATGCTGATCCTGAGGTGCATATTTATTTAGGAAATAATCCTGTAAAAAATAAGGGTCAGATTGTTGAAGTTATTGGTAGTATCAGGCAACAATATATTGATAATGGTATCGGCAGATGGGCTATTATTGACAAAAAGACGAAAGATTTTATAGGTTGGTCAGGTTTAAAGTTGGTAAAAGATGAAATCAATCATCATACAAATTATTATGACCTTGGTTACCGGCTGATTAAAAAATATTGGGGAAAAGGAATTGCTACAGAAACTGCTATTGCCTCACTTGAATATGCTTTCGAAATACTTAAAACCAACGAGGTGTATGCTATGGCAGATTGTGAAAATATTAGCTCTAACACAGTATTAAAAAAAGTTGGGTTAACATACATTGAAACATTTGATCTTGCAGGAATAAATCATAATTGGTACAAGATCAATAATGCTGAATTTCAAAGTAAAAAGGCAGGAAACTAAGAGAAATCAATTACCTTTTTAAGATTAAACCCCACTTATGGGAGATGATTGCTAAATAACATGAAATGGAAATTGCCGGATATATTGCCTCTGTTTTTATAGGTTTGGTTTTGGGGTTGATTGGTGGCGGCGGAAGTATACTTACGGTGCCTGTGTTGGTTTACCTGTTTAGCATAGATGCAGTAATTGCAACTGCCTATTCTCTTTTCATTGTCGGACTTACGAGTGCATTTGGTGCTTTATCTTATTATAGAAAAGGGCTGGTAAATTTAAAAACTGCCCTATTATTTGGTGCGCCCTCCATTGTTTCAGTTTATCTTACCAGAGCTTTAATAATTCCTGCCATACCTGATACAGTATTTTCCAATGGTAATTTTGTTGTTACAAAAAGCCTTTTAATTTTACTATTATTTGCCGCATTAATGATTGCGGCGTCCTATAAAATGATTAAACCTACCGCTGCGCTAAATCCTGATGCAGCGGCGCATCAACTGAATTATCCTTTAATTATTATAAACGGAATTCTTATTGGCTTTCTTACCGGTTTGGTAGGTGCAGGTGGTGGATTCCTGATCATTCCGGCACTGGTTCTATTATGTAAGATCCCAATGAAAGAAGCCATAGGCACATCTCTTACCATCATTACGGCAAATACGCTCATTGGTTTTTTAGGTGTCCCACACAGTGTTTTTATTGACTGGGTCTTTCTATTTAAAATTTCAGGATTAGCTATTCTCGGAATTTTTCTGGGGATAGCCATTTCTAAAAAAATAGATGGCCCAAAGCTCAAGCCTATATTCGGCTGGTTTGTCCTTGTAATGGGAATATATATTATACTAAGGGAAACACTTTTGAAATAACAGATACTTTATTCAACAAGGAAACATACAAAAACTGATAACCATTACAATAAATAAATGCTTTAAAATAATTTTATAAAGTTTTTACTCTCCGGGCCATACGCCTAATCCCTGCCTTGTAACTACCCAGTCTCCGGAAGTACAATCAACAACTGTCGAGGGAATAATTCCGCCGGGACCACCATCAATTACAAAATCTACCTGGCTTCCGAACGTTTCATAGATGATTTCCGGATCGGTATATTCTTCCACCATTTCTCCCGGAAGCGAAGCACTTAAAAGTGGATTATCGAGTGCTTCTAAAATTGACATGCAAATAATATTATCAGGAATACGGAGGCCAATCGTTTCTTTTTTACTCTTCAGAATTTTTGGCACCTGTTTGCTTGCCGGCAATATGAACGTAAATGGTCCGGGCAAATTATTTTTCAGGATCCTGTATAAAGGTGTGTCAATACTTTTGGTGTAATCGCTCAAATGGCTTAGATCGCGGCAGATAAAGGAAAGTTGCGCCTTTTTTGGATCTACATTTTTTATACGACAAATGCGCTCTACGGCTTTTGGGTGGTTAATATCGCAGCCTAATCCATAAATTGTATCTGTAGGATAAATAATAATCCCCCCGTCTTTTAAACATTCCACCACCTGGTTGATCAATCGCTGTTGTGGATTTTCAGGATGAAGGGTTAAAAGCATTTGGTGATTTTTTTTTGAGGCATAAAGGTAGAAATAAATGATTTTTTGTCGGATATTGATTTTACACGACTTTTAGAAAAAACCTAAAAAGTCAAATTATTTTATGATTGGCAGGCGTTCATAAGCAAGAAAATCATTTAGATATTTCTGTGATAACAAAGTTTTCAGTACAACAAGGGCCAGGACCAGGTTGAACTACTGATTTTACTTCTCCACTTATTGTTACCTGCAAATTATCAACCTGGTAATCCTTATCAAGGTTACAAGGATTTAATCTACTATCAACCGTATTATTTTCAACTAAATAAAATTGACCATTAATGTTTTTTACAGTTGCCGGTTGATCAGTTATTTGCCTCAATATTTTACCATTTGGTAAACAATCCTTATTGTGATTACTATCTTTTTTACAAGAAATAAATAGGAATGTTAGAAACAGGGCCATAAAAATTTGAAGGTATCTCATGGGTTTTTTATTATGACAATGATAAATCGATAAACGATGCTTTAACTTGCCGGTCAAGACTTACATTTGCACCAAATTTAAAACCTCAATTAAGATATGGCAATCATTAACCTTGGCACAATGGCCTTCGATAGCATAGAAACTCCTTTTGGAAAAATTGATAAAGTTGTGGGCGGCTCTGCTGTCTACGTTGCCTATGCTGCCAGTCATCTTACACAACCGATTCAGCAGATTTCTATTGTAGGAAATGATTTTGAGACGGAAGAAATGGACGAATTGAAAAAGCGTGGTGTACAATTAGAAGGTGTAGAAATTGTTCCGGACGAAAAATCATTTTTTTGGAGTGGCAAATACCACCTTGATATGAACAATAGGGACACATTAATCACAGACCTGAATGTGCTGGCCAATTTTAAACCTGTAGTACCGGAAAGTTACCAGGGCGCAGATTTTCTAATGTTGGGAAATGTAATGCCTTCCTTACAATTGAGCGTGATAGAACAATTGAGAGAAAGACCCAAATTGATTGTATTGGATACAATGAATTTTTGGATGGAGTCTGCAATGGATGATTTGAAAAAAGTGCTGAAGAAAGTAGATGTTTTAATGGTCAATGACAGTGAAGCCAGGCAATTAACTGATGAATATTCTTTGGTAAAAGCGTCTAAAAAAATCCTTGCTATGGGACCTCAATATCTGATCATTAAGAAAGGAGAACATGGTGCACTGCTATTCCATAAAGAAGAGGTGTTCTTCGCTCCTGCATTGCCTTTGGAGGAAGTATTTGATCCTACCGGAGCGGGTGATTCATTTGCAGGTGGCTTCATCGGGCATCTTGCACACACAAAGGATATTAGCTTTGAAAATATGAAAACAGCCATTATTGTTGCCTCGGCACTGGCAAGTTTTTGTGTGGAAAAATTTGGTCCTCAAAAACTGAAGGAAATCACCAAGGCTGATATCGAAGACCGTCTTAAACAATTTGTTCAATTGGTCAATTTTGATATTTCCCTTGTTTAATGCAGGAAGGATTGCCATTATTTAGTTATAATAAATGAGTTATTTTTTAAGGTGGCGAATGAGCCGCCTTATAAAAAATGTTGTTAGATGTTTGATATAATAGCCCTTATTTTTATTACCCGTGAAATTGGCAGGATTGCCGAAAGTAAAGGTCAGCCACCATTCAGATGGAAAATGTACAGCATTCTAGGCTGGGTAAGTTTTGAATTGATTGGAATAGTGGTTGGATTATTTTTCTTCAATCAAAATGAAATCTTCCCCCTTTTAATAGTAGGATTAATCTTTGCTTTTACAAGTTATGTTATCATTAAAAATGTCCTAAATAAATTACCTGATCAACCTGATGATGATGAGATCAATGAAATCGGTAAATATAATTAGGCATTTTGGATTTATTTTTTCAAATTCTGATTTCATCTTTTTACCTTCTCCTTTTATTTCACAATTCAACATTATATAATGTCTCAATTAGTCAATGAATTCAACGATTACCGCGAAAAAATGAATGAGGTTATTCTTAGCAAGAATAATAAAGTAATGAAACGCCTGTGGAATCTTGATACAAACACCTACGATGAAGGAGCTATCGACAAGAAGACCAAAGAAATGCTGGGCCTCGTGGCAAGCATGGTGCTTCGTTGCGACGATTGCATCAAATATCATTTGGGTAAATCATTCGGGTTAGGCGTAACTACAGAGCAGATGTATGAAATATTTGCGGTAGCTAATATTGTAGGTGGCACTATTGTGATTCCTCACACACGCAGAGCCGCGGAGTATTGGGAAGAGTTAAT